>JAFYFK010000291.1 GCA_017543805.1 Bacillota bacterium
AATGCGCTCCGCCGCACTTGGGGCAGGTCTTCGGCATCTCAGCAGCGACGACCATCTCGCCGCAGTCCTCGCAGTAATACGCGGGGATCCTGTGGCCCCACCAGAGCTGGCGGGAAATGCACCAGTCCCTTATCTCCTCGAGCCAGTGCGTATAGATCGTTTCAAAACGGTCCGGGACAAACTTCAGTTCCCCGGTCTTAACGATCTTAAGAGCAGGCTCCGCGAGCGGCTTCATGGAAACGAACCACTGCTCGGAGAGCATAGGCTCAACTACGCTGTGGCAGCGGTAGCATTCTCCGGTCGGGATAGTCATGTCCTCGGTCTTTACGAGGTATCCGCCCTCTTCCAGATCCTTTACCCAGGCCTTTCTGCAGGCGTAGCGGTCCATGCCGTTATACTTTCCGGCATTGATCATCTTCGCCTCCGCGTCGATGCATTCCAGGTTCTCCAGGCCGTGGCGCTGGCCGACCTCAAAGTCGTTGGGATCGTGCGCCGGGGTGATCTTTACCGCGCCGGTACCCTTTTCCGGATCCGGATACGGGTCGGCGATGACGGGGATCTCACGTCCGACTATAGGAAGCAGCACGGTCTTTCCGACCATGTCCTTATATCTCTCGTCTTCCGGGTTGACCGCAATGGCGGTATCACCGAACATGGTCTCGGGACGGGAGGTAGCGACGGTTATCCCTTCTCCGCCGTCCTTCGCGGGATAGCGGAAATACCAGTACTTGCCCTGCTTGTCGACGTGTTCGACCTCTATGTCGGACAGAGCCGATCCGCAGACCGGGCACCAGTTGATCATTCTCTTGCCCCTGTAGATGAGGCCCTTATTGTACAGATTTACGAATTTTTCGTTGACTGCCCTGCTGCAGCCCTCGTCCATGGTAAAGCGCTCGCGGCTCCAGTCGCAGGAGCTGCCGAGCTTTCTGATCTGCTCGTTGATGCGTCCGCCGTACTGCTTTTTCCAGGCCCATGCGCGCTTGAGGAATTCCTCGCGGCCGAGCTCTTCCTTGGTCTTGCCCTCTTCCTTGCGGATCTTTTCGACTACCTTGACCTCTGTCGCGATGCTGGCGTGGTCGGTGCCGGGCACCCACAGCGTATCGAAGCCCTGCATCCTCTTATAGCGGACAAGGACATCCTGCAGAGACTGGTCGAGCGCGTGTCCCATGTGCAGCTGCCCGGTGATGTTGGGGGGCGGCATGACGATGCTGAACGGCTTCCTGTCCGGGTCGCACTTAGGCGCGAACTCGCCGCTCTTTTCCCATTCCTGATAGATGCGGTCCTCAAAAGTTTTGGGATCGTAAGTCTTTGGCAGATTGTTTTCCATAACGTCTCCTTATAACTAAAATGCCCGTCCCCCGGGACAAGCCCAAAGGACGGACAGTAATATCCGCGGTACCACCTTTGTTCCGGCGTACGCCGGCCCTCATTAGCGTGACCTTATTGCAGAGCAACCTTCGTTTTGCGGTGTACGGAAAGGCTCTCAGCCGCCGGCCTTTTTCTCTGTATCGCTCCTTGCAAAACTACTCCTCACTGCGGGTCGTATTCGATTGCTATAAAATATACCCGAGAATACTTGAAAAGTCAATGCTTTGAAGTAAATGGGCAGCCAATAAGCGCAGCATTTCTGTTTTCCTTCAAAAAAGTATATATCTTTAATTCAAATGAATGGCGGATTCACAAAAATATAGATTTATTAATTGTTTTGTTATACAATTTACCTTCAGTTGCTGCACACAGGAGGTCAACGAATTTTGAACAAGAGAGACACTTTCTCCGGAAAACTCGGATTTGTATTATCGGCTGCCGGCGCCTCGTTCGGACTCGGAAATATCTGGCGCTTCCCCTATCTTGCCGCCCGCTACGGCGGCGGGATCTTCCTGCTCGTATACATCCTGCTCGCGCTCACCTTCGGCTACACCATGGTCATCGCCGAAACAGCAATCGGCCGCGCCACGCAGAAAAGCCCGGTCGGCGCGTTCCGCGCCCTGAGCAGTTCCGCGGCTATGCATGCCGGCGGATGGATCAACGCCATTATTCCTATCCTCATCGTGCCCTACTATTCTGTCATCGGCGGCTGGGTCTGCAAATACCTCTTTGACTATCTGCACCTTGGCATGCAGGATATTGCGCGGGACGATGTCTTTACAGGTTTCATAACAAACGGCGCCGCCAGCGCCATTTGGTTCTGCGTTTTCGCATCACTGGTGCTGCTGGTCATATTTATGGGAGTGGAGAACGGGATCGAAAAAGTGTCGCGCTTTATGATGCCTGTCCTTGTCGTGCTTGCAACGGTCATCGCTGTCTATTCCGTGACCCGCCCCGGCGCGCTTGAAGGCGTCAAATACTTCCTGATCCCCAATTTCCGCAATTTCTCCTGGATGACAGTCGTGGCAGCTATGGGGCAGATGTTCTATTCGCTCTCGATCGCCATGGGCATACTGATCACCTTCGGTTCCTATATGAAAAAGGATGTCAGCATTGAGCGTTCCACCCTGCAGGTCGAATTCTTCGATACCGGCATCGCCATCCTGTCGGGACTCATGATCATCCCGGCGGTATTCGCCTTCTCCGGCGGAGACCCGGCAGCGCTCAACGCGGGGCCGTCCCTGATGTTCATCACAATGCCTAAGATATTCGCGGGCATGGGCGCGGGCAGGTTGATTGCCATACTGTTCTTTGTGCTGGTGCTCTTTGCCGCGCTTACCAGCGCCATCGCGCTCACCGAAAGCGCTGTCTCGACCTTCACCGACGAATTCGGCTGGAGCCGCAAAAAGGGAACGCTCTTTATGGACGTCATCATGGTCGGTCTGGGCATGCTTTCCTGCCTCGGTTACGGACCTCTCGATTTTGTGGCCATTCTCGGCATGCCCTTCCTGGACTTCTTCGATTTTCTGACCAATTCCGTAATGATGCCGATCGCGGCCTTTGCCATCTGTGTATTCGTGACCCGTTATATGGGCATCGGGGCGGTGTCGCAGGAGGTCAGGATCAACGACCACCCCTTCCGCATGGAAGCCGTGTTCAATTTTATGATCCGTTTTGTCTGCCCGCTCTTTGTGCTGGTCATCCTGCTCAGCTCAGTTGCCAGCGCGTTCGGCTGGATTAAGATCTGATTCCCGAATACAGGATTTACGCAATATAAAACCGGCTCCTTCGCGGCGCCGGTTTTTTACTGCAATCTTTACTCTTCGTTCGGATAAGGCTCAAGGAAGGCGTGGAAATGACGCATCGGCAGTTCATGACCCCAGATTATCCTCATGTTCGGGATGCTTTCACGGTCTTCGTAAAGCGCTTTCACCGCGGCGATCACATAGTCCAGGTGCTCCCTGCTGTACTGCGAGCGGTTGACCGCAAAGCGCACCACATTGCAGACCTCGGCCTGCTGCTCCGGGGTCTTGAGGTCGTATTCCATCGAATAATCGCCCAGCTCCGAAACGCGGATCCCGTAACGGCGGATCAGCTCGAGGGAAAAGCCTTCGCCGGCGAAGCTTTCGTGGCTCCGCTTATGGTCGAAGAATTCGTCCATGTTGATGTAGACTCCGTGGCCGCCTGCCGGGAGAACTACGCCCTTTACGCCGGCGTCATAGAAGCCCTTTGCCAGATAATCGCACTGCTTTACGCGCTCGTCCAGATAGCGGAAGCTGCAGCTTTCGTACAGGCCTGCCGCGAGCGCCATAATGTCCCTTCCGCTCATTCCACCGTACGAATCGTTGCCGTAGCAGGATATCTGCTTGACTTTAAGCAGTACTCCGACGTCTGTCTTTACGCTGCCGTCTTCGTTGAAATCGGAGAAGTTTTTCCAGAACAGTCCCCTGTCCCTGAAAGCGACCATGCCGCCCATATTGGC
>JAFYFK010000292.1 GCA_017543805.1 Bacillota bacterium
AACTTTTCATTGTCAACTATAAAACGTTCATGAACGCCTTCGCCGACCTTTCCGGCTTCGTCATAGACTTCAGCGCGGAACACGAGACGGCGGCCGTCGGCCTCGACAAGTTCGGTCTCGCAGCGGACCTTCATCCCGAGAGGGGTCGCCGCGATATGGGATACGTCAAGTTTTGTCCCGACAGTCCCCCTGCCTTCTTCAAGTTCCGGGGCAACGCTCGTCCACGCGGCCTTTTCTATAAGAGCGATCATGGCAGGGGTCGCGAACACATCCAGTTCCCCGCTTCCCATCGCTTTGGCGCTGTACTTTTCGCTTACGGTCAGCTCCGCGTGACCCTTTATTCCTGTTTTCAAAATCTATTCCTCCATATGATCATCATAAAAAGAGAATACCACAAATAAGGATACGCTTCTATGATATAATAAGTATATGAAACGCAGTTTTAGAATCATTGCGGCCCTTGCGGCCTTTATACTTATACTGGCATTTACCGCCGCCGTTCCGAAATTTTACGTCCGGGAGATCCCCGCGCAGTACAGGCTTGCCATACTCATGTACCACCATGTCGTAAAGGACGGAGAACCGGTATCGAGCATAAGCGTAACTGAGGAAAAGTTCGAAAACGACCTTAAATACATTTCGGAGAGCGGCTATATCACCCTGTTGCCGTCTGATCTTGCGGCCCTGGCGCAGACGGACGGAGCCCGGCTTCCGGAAAAAGCCGTCATGATAACGTTCGACGACGGGTACCGCAGCAATTACGAGCTGGCCTTCCCTCTGCTTCAGAAATACGGCTGTAAGGCCTCAATCGCCCTGATAACGGCAAATATCGACGCCGGCATGGATTTCTTCCTCAGCTGGGATATGTGCCGTGTAATGGCCGATTCCGGGCTTGTCGAGATCGGGTCGCACACGCATGACCTCCACAATCCCGAGCATGGCGGGGAACTGGTCCCGGAAGGGCCTAACGGAATACAGCCGCACGAGGGGGAAGACCCCGGGGCATATAGAGGGCGCCTTGCCGCGGATCTCGGCCTCAGCCGCGACCGCATATACGCGGAGACCGGCCGCATGCCTGTATTCTTCGCGTATCCATACGGAGCCACTAATAAAAAAGGAAATACCGTAGTCGACAGCATATTCCCGGTAAGCGTGACGACTATGCCCGCTTACACGGACTTCAGGAGCGGAACTGCCCGCATGCCCCGCTTTGGCATCCGTCAGGACACAGACCTTTCCGTTGTCCTGCGCTGACCTGTCTGAATCAATTCCCGAGGGCCTCCGATGCCCTCTTTTCTTGTCAAAATCTTAACGCGGCTTTATAATATAATCATGAATAACAATCTAACCACCTACTATGCCCGCAGAACCAATGTGTTTGTGTGGCTCGCGGAACTTCTGCTGCTTGCAGCATTCGTTACGCGCATAGTCTATGCCTGCACGGCAGGCGGCATAGGCTTCTGGGGGGCGGTCGTCCGTATAATGCTTCCGCTTGCAGCAAATCTGGCGATATCTATTCAGCTGCTTACAAGGGGCGAAAGACAGTTTTACGTGACCAGGAGACCGGTAGTATTGTTTGCGGTAAACTTTATTGCTCTTGCTATCAGCTTCTCGCATTTGGGCCTTTCCCGTGCGATGACAGCCCTCATTGTTACAGTCTGCCTGTTCCAGGCGTTCCTGTACTGGGTGACGTACAGTTACCTGATACGGACGCAGATCCCTGTTTTCCTGTCGTATGCGGCTTTTGCTGCCATATACTTCGTGTTCGGCAGCTTTGCCGGCGTCACGGCCAGGTACTACGCCTCACAGCCCTTCGGAGCGGTATCCGATCTCTGCCTGCTGGCAGCTGTCCTCGCGGTCATACTCGCGACAAAGCGCATGCCCGAATGGAAGGAAGGCGACCCCTACCGCCTGCGCCCGGGAGACAGGCTTGACGGAAGGCTGCTGCGCAGCCTCAGCCCGATGTCCCGCGTCAGCCCGTATATAATGGTCGAGCGCAACGGGGCGAGCAACATGTTCCAGGACGAGATCGAGATAACGAACATGGAGCGCTATATCCGCGAAAAGCGCCGTCAGGGCCTTAAGCACTTCGGCATCACCCACGTCTTTATCGCGGCATATGTGCGCGGATCCGCAATGATGCCGGGTCTTAACCGCTTCCTCTCGGGGCAGAAGGTCTACCAGCGCTTCGGCATCGACGTCAACATGACCGTCAAGAAGAGCCTTGAGGCATCTTCCCCGGACACCTGCATCAAGATCAAGTTCGATCCGAAGGATACCGCCGAGGACGTCTACCGCAAGTTTGACGAGGCGCTCAGGCCGGTCAAGGAGAGCGAAGAGCTCGACAGCGATTTCGACGTTCTGGCAAAGCTGATCTCCATGATCCCCGGCGTGTTCTTCAAGTTTACGATCTGGTTCCTCAAGCTGCTGGATTACTTCGGGCTGCTTCCGGAGATACTGACGGATCTGAGCCCCTTCCACGGTTCGATGTTCATAACCGCGCTGGGGTCGCTCGGGATCGAACCCGTCTACCACCATCTGTACGACTTCGGAAACGTTACCCAGTTCTGCGCGTTCGGCTGCAAGCGCACCGAAAAGACCGTCGCGGACGACGGTACTGTACAGACTAAAAAATATGTGGACTGCACGTGGGTAGTCGACGAAAGGACTGTCGACGGCTTCTATTACGCTGCGGCCTGCAAAAAAATCAAGTACCTCCTTCAGCACCCCGAAAAGCTCGACGAGCCCATAGTACCGCTGGAGGACATCTATTAGAGCGAAGGAGACCATATGGAGATCCAATTCTGCGGCGCGGCGACCGGCGTTACAGGTTCCTGCCATCTTCTCACCTCAGGTGAGCACAAGATCCTGCTCGACTGCGGCATGTTCCAGGGCGGAAAAGCCATGGAACAGCTCAACAGAGAGCCCTTCCCCTTCGACCCGGCGGAGATCGAGTGCGTGGTTATAAGCCACGCGCACATCGACCACTGCGGGCGGCTTCCGCTGCTTGTAAAACAGGGTTTTAAAGGCCCCATCTACGCGACGGACGCCACAGCGGACCTGCTTGATGTAATGCTCAAGGACAGCGCCCACATCCACGAACAGGACGCTGAGCAGACCAACCGAAAAAGAATGCGCGCGAACGCGCCTCAGATCGTCCCTCTCTACACGATGAAGGACGCGGAGGCAGCCATAAGGCTCATCGTACCGAGGCACTACGATCAGCTCTTCGAGATCAACGACCGCATGAAGGTCGTCTACAACGACGCGGGTCACATCCTCGGCTCGGCCATAATCGAGCTCTGGGTCACTGAGAACGAAAAGACCAGCAAGATCGTGTTCTCCGGAGACCTCGGAATGCCGCACCGCCCGATCCTTAAAGACCCGACCTTCATAAAAAAGGCGGACTACGTGATCATGGAGACGACCTACGGCAACAGGCTGCACGAGGAAGCTGATGCCAGCATATCATCGCTGATCAACATCGCGGTCGAGACAACGAAGCGCGGCGGAAACGTAGTCATCCCCTCCTTTGCCGTCGGAAGGACCCAGGAGCTGATCTACGAGCTCAACAAGGTCTATGACGGAACCGGCCCGGCGCACGACGCTCTCAAGGACGTTCCTGTCTATGTCGACAGCCCCATGGCTCTTGCGGCGACGGAAGTCTTTAAGAAGAACGCCCACATCTACGACGAGGAAGCCACGGAATACATACTGCGCGGCGACCATCCGATGGAGTTCGAGGGGCTGCGCTTTACCGAGACAAGCGAGGAATCCAAGGCGCTCAACGGAGACGGAGTCCCCAAGATAATCCTCTCCGCCAGCGGCATGTGCGACGCGGGCAGGATACGCCACCACCTGAAGCACAATCTCTGGGACGAGAAAAACAGCATAGTGTTTGTCGGTTACCAGGCCGAAGGCACGCTCGGAAGGACGCTCATTGAAGGCGCCAAGACCGTGACGCTGTTCGGCGAGGAAATAAGCGTAAACGCTCAGATATATAACCTCGAAGGCTTCTCCGGCCACGCTGACAGGGATGAGCTCTTCAAGTGGATAACGGGCTTTAAGGACAAGAAGCCGTCCGCTATCTTCCTCGTTCACGGCGAGCACGACGCCAAGGTCGACTTCGCGGCCTATCTTAAGGAACACGCCGGATGGGACGCGACCGTAGTGTCCGGGTTCGACGTATTTGAACTGAACGAAGGCAGCACCCAGCTGCAGGACAAGGCTGAACACGAATTCGTCAGCGACGAGGAGATCGCAAAGGTCCGCATGAGGATATCCGAGATGCACCGCCAGCTCGAAAACATCCTCTACGGAACAGATCTCGCGATGCAGACCGAGCTCGATCCCGGAAAGCTGTCGGACATCAAAAACGCCGTGGCGGACCTCGAGAGCGGCGTGCTGAAGCTGGCCGCAAGCGTCGGGAAATAAACGTAAATCAAAGAGCAGAGGCTGTGCCTCTGCTCTTTTTTTCTGGTAGACCGTATTGGACTTGAACCAACGACCTCTCGCATGTGAAGCGAGCGCTCTAACCGGCTGAGCTAACGGTCCGTATGGCTCCTTTGCGGAGCCTTTTTTATTTGAATGAATCGATGTCGTCGCTTATGGTATAGGCAAAGCTCCGGATTATATCTCTTCTCCTCACTATCCCTATAAAAATGCCGTCGTCATCTATAACCGGTATAAAATTCTGCTCAAGCGCTCTGTTTGCCAGATCCTTAATGGGCGCTGTGATCGGAGCGGGCGGATTTTTATCTTTTTTTAAGATCGCGCTCAGAGGAGTGTCCTCTGTATTGTCGACGCCATCTTTAAGAATATACCACAAAAAGTCGCCTTCGCCAACTGTTGTTACATATTTTCCGTCGCGGTCTATGACCGGAACCGCGGAAAAACCGTAATGCTTCATCTTTTCGAGTCCCTGGCGGACGGTATAGTCGCTGTACAGGAACGATACCTCGCTCTTGGGAGTCAGAAAGAACGCTATATTCACCAAATAACCCCCTTTCCTTTTAATTTGTTATATTTATTATACTACATATATGTGAAGGGTTGATGAATAAAACAAACAAAAAGAGCAGAGTTTTGCGTCTCTGCTCTTTGATCATAAACTGTGCTGCAAGTTACTCGGCGTAGATCTTCTTGAGCCTTGCGTATCTCGGAAGCTCGTGCTCCCTGGGAATAGCTACATGGCCCTGGATGAGCGGCAGCGCGTAGTCGATGAACTCGTCGCGTATATTGTTGCCCTCTTCGTTGATCCAGTCTCTCGGGAACTTCTTCTCGTAGTTGGCGACCTCAGAGAGGTTGAGGAGCTTGAGGCCGGAAACGTACTGGCCGTCCTCGGTGTAGGTCCTCTCGATGGCTACCATCTTGTCGGTCACTCCGTCGACAGCTGCTGTTACAGCCCTCTGGCCGGAACGCACGGCTTCCTCGATGTCGGTGCCGGACGCGCAGTGCGCGGCGCAGCGCTGCAGGAGGCTGAGCTCGATGCCCCTTACCTTGGTTCCGAGCGTCTGGGCGACAAGCCCTGACAGGATAGTCGCGAGACCGCCCAGCTGGGCATGTCCGAATCCATCGGTAGCGGAGGTCTTGGCTTCGGAAACGAAACTGCCATCCGGGAACTTGAGGCCTTCGGAAGCGGCTACCAGAACGGTGCCCTTCTCCTTGTATACTCTTACGACGTCCCCGAGGAATCTTTCGAAGTCAAACTGCATTTCCGGCAGATATACCAGATCAGGCGCGTAGCCGTTTACTCTGCCGAGCACGGAAGACGCTGTGAGCCATCCCGCGTTGCGGCCCATGATCTCCATTACGCAGATATGGCCGGCGCCGTAAACTCTTGCGTCCTGCATTACTTCCATAACGCTTGTCGCAATGTATTTGGCAGCTGACGGGAAGCCCGGGCAGTGGTCGGTGCCGTAGAGGTCGTTGTCTATTGTCTTGGGAACGCCCATGACGCGGCATTCGTAGCCGACGCGCTGCATGTACTTGCTGATCTTGCTGCAGGTGTCCATGGAGTCGTTTCCGCCGTTGTAGAAGAAGTAGCGGACGTTGTGCTTTTCGAACACCTCAAGTATCTTTTTGTATTCGGTCTCGTCGAGATCCGGATCCTTGAGCTTGTAGCGGCAGGAACCGAAAGCCGAAGACGGCGTGTTCATCAGGAACGCGAGCTCGCGCGGGTCTTCCTGGCCCATGTCGAAAAGCTTGTCGGCAAGCACGCCCTTGATGCCGTATTCAGCGGCGTAGACGTTGGTTATGCAGTCTTCCTTGAGCGCCTGGGAAATAACGCCGTAAGCGCTGGCGTTGATCACCGCTGTGGGGCCGCCGGACTGACCGAAGATACAGGCTCCTCTGAGTTCTCCCATTTCAACCTCCTATGCCTTGCCGTCGCAGCCGAGAACGTCTGTGATCTTGTGAGCGACCATAGCCTTGATGGCAGCTCTTGCCGGCTTGAGATACTGGCGCGGGTCGAAGTGGTCCGGATGCTCCGCGAAATATTCACGGATGCACGCGGTCATGGCCAGACGAAGGTCGGAGTCGATGTTGATCTTGCAGACTGCCATCTTTGCGGCCTCGCGGAGCTGGGATTCGGGAATGCCTACTGCATCCGGCATGTTTCCGCCGTACATGTTGATCTTCTTTACGAATTCCTGGGGAACGGAGGAAGAACCGTGCAGTACGATCGGGAAGCCCGGAAGCCTCTTTGAAACTTCTTCGAGGATGTCGAAACGGAGCGGAGGCGGAACGAGCTCGCCCTTCTCGTTTCTGGTGCACTGCGCGGCGGTGAACTTGTATGCGCCGTGGCTGGTGCCGATGGCGATAGCGAGGGAGTCGCAGCCGGTGCGCTCTACGAATTCCTGAACGTCCTCAGGTCTGGTATAGCTGGAATTTTCTGCGGAGACCTTGACCTCATCCTCAACGCCCGCGAGGGTGCCGAGCTCGGCCTCTACCACTACGCCGTGGTCATGAGCATACTCTACTACCTGCTTGGTGATCTTGATGTTCTCCTCGATGGGCTGGCCGCTCTTGTCGATCATGACGGAGGTGAAGACGCCGTCGATGCAGCTCTTGCACAGATCGAAGCTGTCACCATGGTCCAGATGGACGGCG
>JAFYFK010000293.1 GCA_017543805.1 Bacillota bacterium
ACCCTGGACGTCGTAAGACGGCACCGGGGACTGTTTCATATTGCGGCACTTACCGCAGGCAGGAATATCGATCTTTTCAGGGAGCAGTTAAGGGAATTTTCTCCCGCTCTTGCTGCTGTGCAGAACGCGGAGGACGCAAGGCTGCTGGCTGCAGAATTCCCCGGCACTGAATTTTCATACGGTCTTGACGGAATCAACAAGATCGCGGCGGATAATGACACCGGAATGGTGGTAAACGCTCTTGTGGGGTCAATGGGCATAGCCCCGACCTACGAAGCCGTCAGGGCCGGCAAGACCATCGCGTTCGCCAACAAGGAAACTCTTGCGGCGGGCGGCGAGCTTATAATGCGCTGCGTAAAGGAATACGGAGCAAAGCTCCTGCCGGTAGACAGCGAACACTCCGCGATATTCAAGTCCATGCAGGCGAGTCCCGGCGCTGAGATCAAAAGGATCATACTTACCGCTTCAGGCGGGCCGTTCCGCGGCTGGAGCAGGGAACAGCTGAGGACTGTGACCAAAGAGCAGGCTCTGCATCACCCCAACTGGAGCATGGGGCCGAAGGTCACGATAGATTCTTCCACCATGATGAATAAGGGGCTTGAGGTGATAGAGGCCTACTGGCTGTTCGGCGTTCCTTACGACCGCATAGAGGTCGTTGTGCATCCGGAGAGCATACTGCATTCCGCCGTGGAATTCACGGACGGCTGCGTTATAGGACAGATGGGATGCGCGGATATGAGGATGCCCATAGCCTACGCGCTTTCGTATCCTGACAGGCTGGACAACATCGGGGAGAGTCTTGATCTGTTCAAACTCGGCGCGATGCATTTCGAAAAGCCGGATCTTTCGGTATTCAGGTGCCTGGCGCTGACCTTCGACGCCATCCGCGAAGGCGGAGGCGCCACCGCCGCGCTCAACGCGGCAAACGAGGAAGCCGTAAGGGCATTCCTCAATGACAAAATAGAGTATTACAGGATCCCGGAGCTCTGCGAGGAGGCATTGCAGCATCATGTAAGCCGGCCGATCAGAGAACTTGAGGATATCTATGAGATCGAAAACAATACCAGGGGATATATAAGACAATGTCTTGGATAGCTTATGTAATAGCAGTTTTATTATTTCTGCTTCTTATCGTTTCGCACGAATTCGGACATTTTGCCACGGCAAAACTCTGCGGCGTAAAAGTCAACGAATTCTCTGTCGGCATGGGTCCGCTCATCCTTCATAAAACAAAGGGCGAGACCGAGTATTCGCTGCGCGCTTTTCCGATAGGCGGTTTCTGCCGTCTGGAGGGCGAGGACGGCGACAGCGAAGACAGCAGGGCGTTCAGCAAAGCGGTCTGGTGGAAAAAGGTGATCATCCTTGCTGCCGGAGCTTTTATGAACATCATACTGGCGCTCATTATCATGACCATGCTCTACACCTGGGCTGGAAGTCTTTCCACGACCATTGACAAGGTCATGGACGGTTCGCCGGCTCTGGAGGCCGGCGTGCAGTCCGGGGACGTCATCCTGGCCGTAAACGGCACGGAAACGCCCGAATGGAGCGACGTCGTGAATAATATCAACCTCGGCGGAAATGAGGCCGTTCTGACCGTAAAAAGGGGCTCAGAAACGATCCAGATAATCAGCCCGACCTATGTCAACGAAGACGGACGCAATGTGATCGGCATCACCTGCAGGCTGCAGCACAATGTGTTTACCGCGTTCAGGTATTCGCTCGACGTCACCAAAGATTTTATGCTCAGCATGAGGGATTTCTTTGTCCAGCTGTTTACAGGCAAGGCGTCCTCAGATGATGTGGTCGGAGTGGTCGGAATGGTCTCGATGATAGGCCAGAGCGCGCAGACGGGCATCGCCAATGTCATATTCCTGATGTGCATAATAAGCCTTAACCTGGGCATCATCAATCTTCTGCCGCTGCCTGCGCTGGACGGCGGACGCATACTGTTTGTCTTTATAAGGGCGGTCTTCCGCGGAAAGATATCCGACGCCGCCGAAAGCTATGTACACGCGGCAGGAATGATCCTTCTGATGGCTCTTATGGTATTTCTGGTGTTCAACGACACTCTCAGACTTTTCGGAAAGTAGGTAATTATGACAAAGCAGGTTATGGTCGGAGACGTCCCTGTAGGCGGAGGAGCTCCGGTATCTATCCAGTCCATGTGCAATACGGACACGAAGGATGTCGAGGCAAGCCTTGCCCAGATCGAAGCGCTTGCCGAAGCCGGCTGTCAGATAATACGCCTGACCGTTCCGGATGAGGACGCCGCCATAGCTTTCGGGATAATAAAGGCGCGCAGCCCTCTGCCGATGGTTGCGGACATTCATTTTGACTATAAGATGGCGATCGCGGCCATGGACAACGGCGCCGACAAGGTACGCATCAATCCCGGAAACATCGGGTCCCCGGAACGGGTCAGGGCTGTTTACGAGCACGCCAAAGCCTGCGGCATACCGGTGCGCATAGGCGTCAATATGGGATCTTTAGAAAGGGATCTGCTTGTTAAATACGGCGGACCCTGCGCGGAAGCACTCTGCGAGAGCGCACTTAAAGCTGTTGAATTCGCTGAGGAATGCGGTTTTGAGGATGTGGTCGTTTCGATCAAGTCTTCCGATGTTGTCATGAACAACAAAGCTCACCGGCTTTTCCATGCGGCGAGCGACAGACCTATGCACATCGGTCTCACGGAAGCCGGCGTCGGAAGGGCTGCGGAGATAAAGTCCGCAGCGGCTATAGGAGCGCTTCTGCTCGACGGCATAGGCGACACGATGCGTGTTTCGCTCACAGGCGACCCTGTCCGCGAAGTAATTCTGGCAAAGCAGATTCTGTCTGCCGTCGGTCTTCAGAAGGGCTGAATAGATTTTATTTCATGTCCGACCTGCGGCCGCACAAAGGTCGATCTTCCCGTTATTGCCGAAAAGATCGAAAAGGAGCTTAAACCTGTTTCAGAACGTCTTGAGGCGGAAGGGCGTTTTATGCGCGTCGCCGTAATGGGCTGCGCGGTAAACGGTCCCGGAGAAGCGCGCCACGCGGACTTCGGCGTAGCATGCGGCAACGGGGAAGGCCTGCTTTTCGCAAAAGGCGAGATCCTGAAAAAAGTCCCGGAAGATCAGATAGTTCCGGAACTGTTAGCGCTGATTGAAACTGTATAGCATTTAGTATATTTAAAAAGCAAAATGCACATATGTCTGACGATGGTCAACATATGTGCATTTAATTTGTTTAAATAGTTTATGCCAGGGCTTCCGCTATCTTAAGGAATTCGTCGTCGAAGCTCTTTTCGACGTTAAGCGCCTCTTCGAGCGGATAGCTTACGATCTGGTTGCCGACAAAACCTATCGCGCGGCTTTCGCTGCCGGCGGCTATAAGCTCGATCGCTTTATACCCCATGCGGCTTGCGAGTATCCTGTCGGTGGAATCGGGAGCGCCGCCGCGCTGGATGTAGCCGAGCACGACGACCCTTGTTTCGGAACCGGTGCGCTCTTCGAGCAACTTTGCCATTTCGTAGGGGTTTTCCTTTACACCTTCGGCCTTGACGATTATATAGTGGCGCTTGCCGGCGTTCTTGCCTTCGACTATCCTTCTGCAGATAAGGTTGAGATCGTAATCCTGCTCCGGGACCAGGATGCTTTCGGCTCCGCCCGCAAGGCCCGCTGCCATGGCGATGTCGCCGCAGTGCCTTCCCATTACCTCTACTATAAGCGTTCTGTTGTGCGATTCGGAAGTGTCCCTGATTTTGCCTATCGCGTCGAGCACTGTGTTGACTGATGTGTCGTAACCTATGGTAAGGTCTGTGTATCCGAGGTCGTTGTCGATGGATCCGGGAATGAACATTACCGGAAGCCCGCGCTTTGCGAGCTGGATGCCGCCCCTCATGGAACCGTCGCCGCCAATGACGACCAGGGCGTTGAGGCCGAAATTCTGGGCCATCATAAAGCCCTTATCCTGGCCTTCGGGAGTCTTGAAGCGCTCGCATCTTGCGGTGTAGAGCATAGTGCCGCCCCTGTGGATGATCCCGCCGACGTCGGATGACTGCATCTGCTTAATGTCGCCGTTGAGAAGGCCTTCGTATCCGCCTCTGATTCCGTATACTTCCATGCCGAAGTGGATACCGGCTCTTACAACTGCTCTTATTGCTGTATTCATGCCCGGGGCGTCGCCGCCGCTGGTGAGAACTCCTATTCTAGTTGCCATAATTATTCCTCCGTTGAAAAAACTAATTGTTAATATACCATAAATCGCGGATTTTCGCCACAAATGCTTGCAATTTAGCGGAATTCTTGTTAAGATACACGGGTAATACGTTATTGCTTAAGAGTGGACAGGAAGTCCACTCTTTTTTCAGGAGTTTTTATGGCTAAGAAAAAGACAGGAGAACTTATAGCTGAATGGCTGGAGGAGTTCGGGGCGGAGAACGGCTACGAGCTTGCCAGGACCGAATATGTTAAGGAAGGCGGCCAGAGATATCTGCGCGTATATGTCGATAAACTCGAAGACGGCGGGTACGGCGTCATGGGCACCGACGACTGCGAGATCGTAAGCCGCTACCTGAGCGATAAACTCGACGAGGCGGACCCCATCAAAGAGAACTACGTTCTGGAGGTCAGTTCTCCGGGAATGGACCGGCCGCTGCTTACGGAAAAAGATTTTAAGAGGTTTATGGGCAGCGTTGTCGATGTAAAACTCTACGAAGCCATAGACGGCAGAAAGCTCCTCACCGGTGAGCTTACAGGCTACAAAGACGGGGAGATCACAATAAAAGACGAAAAAGGCAAAGAGATCATCCTGCCGAAAGGCAGGGCCGCAAAAGTAAATTTAGCGGTTATCTTTTAAATATACAGGACGGGTGACGCGAGGAGGGGCATCCCCAGCGCGAGGAGCGCCTGCACCGCAGCGCATGGGGAAACCGCAGCGGCAGGACCCGTCATAATAAGTAATAATCTGCTTTAAGGAGGATAATAATGAACACAGATTTCATCGAGGCAGTCGAGGCATTGGAAAGAGAAAAGCACATGTCAAAAGACATGCTCATCGACGCTATCGAAAGCGCGCTCGTATCGGCATACAAGAAAAACTACGGAACCACCGATCAGAACGTGCGCGTAAACATCGACCGCGAGACCGGAGACATCGACGTATTCATGAGAAGATTCATCGTCGAGGAAGTTACGGATCCGTTCTCCGAAGCGAGCCTTGAAGAGGCTCAGGAGATCGACCCGACCTACGAGATCGGAGACGTCATAGAATACCAGGTGACCCCGAGAGATTTCGGCCGCATCGCCGCCCAGACAGCCAAGCAGGTAGTAGTGCAGCGCATAAGGGAGACCGAGCGCGGAATGATATACGACGATTACATCAGCCGTCAGACCGAGGTCGTGACCGGCGTGGTGCAGAGGATATCCAACGATACTGTATTCGTGAATATGGGAAGGGCGGAAGGAATACTTTCCGCAAACGAACAGATCCCCGGCGAGCGCTACAGGGTAAACGAACGCCTCAAGGTCTATGTAATGGACGTCAAGAAGACCAACAAGGGACCGCAGATATTCCTGTCCAGGACCCACCCCGGACTCGTGAAGAGGCTGTTCGAGCTGGAAGTCCCGGAGATACAGGAAGGCACCGTAGAGATAAAGAGCTACGCCAGAGAAGCAGGCTCCAGGACCAAGATCGCTGTCTGCACCTATGATGAGAACGTCGACCCCGTCGGCGCCTGTGTAGGCACAAGAGGAGCCAGAGTACAGGCAGTCGTCGACGAGCTTAACGGCGAAAAGATAGACATCATCAGCTGGAGCGAGGAACCCGGAAAGCTCATCTCGAGCGCTCTTTCCCCGGCGAAGGCGGAGATGGTCCTGATCGACGAATCGGACAAGTCCGCGACAGTAGTCGTTCCCGATTACCAGCTGTCGCTCGCCATCGGTAAGGAAGGACAGAACGTAAGACTTGCCGCAAAGCTCTGCGGCTGGAAGATAGACATCAAGAGCCACAGCCAGTTCTACCCCGCGGGAGCGCCTGCGGCTGACGAAAAGGCGGAGACCGTTATAGAAGTGGTCGAAAGCGCTCATCCGGAGGAAGACGCGGAAACCGCAGACGGACTTCCTTCGCTCAGATCCATGAAAAAGGCTGAACTCATAGCCTTTGCCGAAGAGCACGGCATAGAGCTCGATCCCAAAGCGACGAACGCCGCGATGATCGAGACCATAAGCGCCGCGCTCGGATAAGGAGCCGCTTATGATCCAGAAGAAAGTGCCGATGCGCAGATGCATCGGATGCATGGAATCAAAGCCGAAGAAAGATCTGATACGAATAATCGCGGACGAAGGAGCCCTGAGGCTCGACCTCAGCGGTAAGGCAAACGGAAGAGGCGCGTATCTGTGCACCGACCCGAAATGCCTGGCCAAAGCGGTCAAAAAGAACTCATTCCAGAGAAATCTGGAACTGAGCCCGGACGCGGAAACAGTAAAGCGTTTCTCCGAAGAACTCGAACGTATAGCACAGAGCAGAAACGCAGAATAGCGGAGGTAGTGCTTATGCCAAATACAAACGACAAAGACGATAAGATCAAGAATACAGAAACCAAAATAGTAAAAGCGGCAGCCAAGAAGGATGTCGATAAGGACGCAGATTCTTCGAAAGTAAGGATCAAGGCTGTCGACAAAGCCATTATCGAGGCGCAGCTGCAGAGAAAGAAAGCCGCTGCCAACAAGGAGGCGAGAAAGCCTGCGCAGGAGCCCGCTCCGAGGCCCATGACTCCTCCTGTCGGAAAACCGATGCCCAAGAACTCTCCGTCCGCTGCGGGCAGGACAGCCCCGTTCGGAAAGCCCATGCCCAAGAACGCGGTTCCGCAGAAGAAGGCTGACGTTCCTCAGAATATCGAGGGCAAGACTCCGGAAAAACCCGCGGAATCTGCTGCTCCTGAGGCCGTAAAGGAAGTTAAGCCGGCAGTTTCAAAGCCCGAAGCGAAGGCTCCGGAGACTGCCGAAGTTAAGCCTTCTCCCGAAAAGAAGGAAGCTCCCGCCGCTGAAGCAAAGCCGGAAAAGAAGGAACCCGCAAAGGCTCCCGAGGCTAAGAAGGCATCTCCTAAAAAGGCTGAAGAAAAGCCGGCTGAGGAAAAGCAGCCCGCTCCCGAAAAGAAGGCCGAAACTCCGAGCGTTGACTACACTCCCGGAATCGGCGTAAAGATAATCAGAAGAGCCGCTGACGAGCCGAAGCCCGAACCCAGAAAGCCGGTGGAAAAGAAAAAGCCGGAGAACAGGGATAAGAGCAAGCCGCAGGGCGGACGCGACGGCAGAGAAGGCAGGGAAGGCCGCGAGGGTAAGCCCGCCGGTGACCGCAAGCCCAAGGAATTCGTGGGACGCGGCAAGGAACGCAAGGAAGGCGACAGCTCGCCGCGCAAAAAGCAGGCTCCTACCGTACGCGGAGAGAACGGCCGCGAAAAGGTCGTGGCTTACACAGCTCCCGCCGGCGGCGGAAACGACAAGCGCAGAAAGGGCAAGGACAAGGATAAGGACAGCAGGTCCAAGATGGACAGATTCGACGCCGCTCCGCTCGATCTCACCAAGTCTTCCCACAAGAAGCACAGCAAATACAAGGACAAGACCGAGGTCGTTCCGGATGAGAAGACTCTCGAGCTCGAAAATCTCGCTCCCGGCAGCGTCGTGATCGACGTTCCCATTACCGTCGCGGGTTTCTGCGAGCAGGTCGAAAAGACCACGTCCCAGGCGATCATGGCGCTCATGAAGATGGGCATCATGGCAAATATAAACCAGAATCTTGACGAAGAGACCGCGGTGCTGCTCGGCATGGAACTGGGCGTAAACGTAGTCGTCAACAAGGTCGAAGAGGAAGAACTTGAGGAAGGTCTCGATCTCCACGAGGACACCGATTCCGAACTCAAACTCCGTCCGCCCATCATCACTGTAATGGGCCACGTTGACCACGGCAAGACGTCGCTGCTCGACGCCATCAGAAACACCAATGTCACCAAGGGCGAGGCCGGCGGCATCACCCAGCACATCGGCGCTTCCGAGGTCACCATAAACGGCCAGCGCATCGTATTCCTGGATACCCCGGGTCACGAAGCGTTTACTGCCATGCGCGCGAGAGGCGCGCACGTTACGGACATCGCCGTTCTGGTCGTAGCAGCGGACGACTCCGTAAAGCCTCAGACTATTGAATCTATCAGCCACGCGAAGGCCGCAGGCGTTCCGATCATAGTCGCCATCAACAAGATAGACAAGCCCGGCGCAAACCTCGACCGCGTCCGCAAGGACCTCGCCGACAACGGCGTACTGGTCGAAGACTGGGGCGGAGACGTCATCAGCGTTCCTGTTTCCGCAAAGACCGGCGAAGGCATCACTTCTCTGCTGGAGATGATCCTGCTGCAGGCCGAAGTTCTCGAACTCAAGGCAAATCCGGACAGAATGGCCCAGGGCACGGTGATCGAAGCAAGGCTCGACAAAGCCAGAGGACCTGTCGCAACGCTGCTCGTAATGAACGGCACGCTGCAGATGGGCGCTCCGATAGTCGTAGGAACCGCCAGCGGACGCATCCGCGCCATGGTCAATTCCAAGGGCGAGAACATACGCAAGGCAGGACCGGCCACAGCTGTCGAGATCACAGGACTTGCGGACGTCCCGGAAGCCGGTGACGAGTTCTACATGGTCAAGGAAGAACGCATCGCGAGGGATATCGCCGCGAAGAGAAGAGAAAAGCTCAGAGAGGAAGTCCTCGCGAAGAATTCCAGCATCTCGCTCGAGAAGCTCTTCAGCCAGCTGGAGGAGGGCGAGACCAAGGACCTCAACATCATCATCAAAGCGGACGTTATGGGCTCTGTCGGAGCGCTGGAACAGTCTCTCGAAAAGCTGCATAACGAAAATGTCCGCGTAAGGATCATCCACACAGGCGTCGGCGCCATCAATGAGTCCGACGTAATGCTGGCCAGCACTTCGAACGCCGTTATCATCGGATTCAACGTGCGTCCCAGCACCGCTGTCCAGGCCCAGGCCGACGCGGCCGGCGTGGAAATACGTACATACCGCATAATCTACGAGATAATCGATGATATCGAAGCCGCTATGAAGGGTATGCTCAATCCTGAATTCAAGGAGGTCATACTCGGAAAATGCGAGGTCAGAAACACCTTCAAGGTGCCGAATGTCGGCATTATCGCAGGCGCGTACGTCACCGAGGGCAGCGTAAAGAGAAACGCCCAGATCCGCCTTGTAAGAGACGGCGTGGTCATCCACGAGGGTACTATCTCTTCGCTCAAGCGCTTTAAGGACGACGCCCGCGAGGTCAACCAGGGCTACGAATGCGGTCTTGGCATCGAGCGTTACAACGACATCAAGGAAGGCGACATCATCGAGTGCTTCGAGATGAAGGAGATCGAGAGGGAATAGCTTATGGGAAGAGGTTACAGGCACCAGATGCTGGCTGAGGAGATCCGCAAGATCGTAAGCAGCATGCTGGTCACCGGGGAGCTTAAGGACCCCGTCTTCAATTCCATGATAGGCGTCAGCGGCGTCGATGTGACCCGTGACGGAAGCTACGCGACCATCTACGTGACAGCTCTGTCCTCAAGGCCCGGAAGGGAAAACACCGACGAGGACAGACAGGAGATACTTGACGCCTTCGAAAGAGCAAAGGGCTTTATTCGCACCACCATCGGAAAGAATGTCAAGCTGCGCTATACGCCGGAGCTGATATTCAAATTCGACACGTCCTTCGACTACGGCGCGAAGATGGACAAAATACTTGATGAGCTCAATAAATGAACGATTATAAAGCGATAATTGAACATATTCAGAAGGCTTACCGCATCCTTATCTATACTCATGTCGGCATGGACGGAGACGCGGTCGGTTCTTCGCTTGCGCTCTGCCGGACCATCAGGGCTATGGGAAAGGCGGCCTTTATAATCCTTGAGGACGATTATCCGGAATATCTGGAATTCTTAAGGGAAGATATGGGCGGTATGCCTTATTATCTGAATGAGGCCCCATATACTGCCGACCTTGCGATCGCCGTGGATTTCAGCGCCTATGACCGCCTGGAGAACCGCAAGGAAAGCTTTATGTCCGCAAAGCACAAGGTCTGCATAGATCACCACATCGGTGAGTGCGATTATGTTGA
>JAFYFK010000294.1 GCA_017543805.1 Bacillota bacterium
CGTTCCCAGGCTGCTACTCTCTTGTCGTCTCCAACTTCAAATTGCCGAGCTGCTTCTTTGTAACTAAGCTTCTCTTGCATCATGGTCTCTACGACCTGTTGCTTGAATTCGCCTGTGTACCTCTTGTTTACTTTCCCTTTTGGCATAAAACAACACCCCTCTTGTTAGCAGTATACCATACTGTCTAACAAATGGGGTGCTGTTCAAAACTGTCCGGCGTTCCTTTTTATGGATCAAAGAAATACCTGCAGCAGAACCAGGAAGACGACGCCCGGTACACCGAAAAAGCCGGTGATCAGAGCGGACACCAGCGTGATCGGAACAGAAATCCCGATGAATTCCCCGAAAAAGTTAAAAATGAACAGAACCACAAAACCAAGGCCGGCATTCAGCGCCAGCTTGAAGATCCAGCGGATCGGCGCTGATAGGATTTTGATAAGCAGGATCACGAAGACCACCGCGGCGGCCAACATAAACAGACTGGACAGAGTTTCCAAAGAATCACCTCGATAAATTGAAAGCTGCGGCACATACTAAGTGCGGACGATGCTCCGGGCGCGAGATACAGAAAAGCGCCGGATGGGAATCCTGTATTCTTATATAGAGATACATCCAAAACGGAGAATTGTCAAGCGGCCCGTGGGCCGCGGGGCGGGGCGTGGTCGCGTCCCGCCCTTGTGGCGTCATCAGAAGAAACGCGCTCGGCTCATTCGGTAATCCATTTATGCTGTGCAACTTCCGCGGCTCATTATTTTTCGTTACCGTTGTGTTGTTGAAATAGCAAAATTTAGGTGTTAAACTATATCAGTTAAAATGGATATGCTATGCGGCACAAGATCTTGTGCCTGCAGGATGATTGACAAAGGATAAGTGTTTATGAGCAACAGCACCGTACAATACGGAAACGACAGCATCTCCCAACTTAAAGGCGCGGACCGCGTGCGTAAGCGTCCGGGCGTCATTTTTGGCTCCGACGGGCTTGACGGCTGCGAGCATGCCGTCTTTGAGATCTTATCCAACTCCATAGACGAAGCGCGCGAGGGCCACGGCAATCTGATCACTCTGACCTACTTCGAGGATAAATCCATCGAAGTGGAGGACTTCGGCCGCGGCTGCCCGATGGACTGGAACCCCACGGAAAAGCGCTACAACTGGGAACTGGTTTTCTGCGAGCTATATGCCGGCGGCAAGTACAAAAACGACCAGGGCGGCGATTACGAGTACTCCCTCGGTCTCAACGGCCTCGGCTCCTGCGCCACGCAGTACGCCTCGGAGTACATGGACGTGACCGTCTGGCGCGACGGGAACAAGTACAGCCTGCATTTCAAAAAGGGCAAGGTCGTCGGCAAGAAGGGGCAGGAGCTCACGATCGAGCCGAGCGACCGGAAGAAGACCGGCACCACGATCCGCTCGAAGCCCGACCTCGAGGTCTTTACCGATATCGCGATCCCCGAGGAATACTTCGACGACATCCTGCACCGTCAGGCCGTCGTGAACGCCGGGGTCACCTTCCGCCTGCGCCTGCA
>JAFYFK010000295.1 GCA_017543805.1 Bacillota bacterium
ATCAGCACAGGGTTGTTCTTAGTCTTACGGGACAGGATGCGGATCACGTTGCGGATCTCTTTGTCTCGCCCGATCACGGGGTCAAGTTTCTGCTGCCGCGCCCGCTCCACCAGGTCGGTGCCGTATTTGTTGAGCGCGTCGTATGTGCTTTCGGGATCGTCGCTGGTGACACGGCCGCTCTTAACGCTTTCGAGCGCCTTCAGAAATCCGGCGCGGTCGATTCCGTACTTTTTCAGCAGACGCCCCACTTTCTCCGACGGCCGCTCGATGATGCCCAGCATGATGTGCTCCACCGAAACATATTCGTCTTTGGCTTTGTCGGCAATCGACGCCGCCAGCGCCAGCGCTTTGTCGGTCTCGGGGGCAATATATATTTTGTCCGGTTCCCGCCCGCTCCCGGTGACTGCCGGAAGTCCGCGGATCAGTTCGTCCAGCTCGCCCAGCAGGCGGTCGTTGTCAACGCCCATCGTCCGCAGCAGGCTCCCGATGAGCCCGCCGTCCTGGTCGATCAGCGCATAAAGCAGGTGCTCCTGCGTCACCTGCTGATTGTTGTTCTCTGTCGCGATATTCTGCGCCGTTCCCAGCGCTTCCAGCGACTTTTTAGTAAATTTATCTGCATTCATATTATTTCCTCCTTGTTACAAAATTCCGATGCCGCGGTTTAAAGCGTCAACATACCTCCGCTCCACGTCTCCCGCGTCCAGCCGTCCGGACAGGTACCCCTTGATCAGTGCGTCGAAGTTCTGTATGTACGCGGAAATGGCGTTGCCGATCGCCTCGTCGGTATGGTCCCGGTCGGTGCGCAGGTGGATGCCCCGCACGAATTTGCCGTCGCCGACTTTGTAATCCGCCGCCTGTTCGCCGAAATATTTGGTGAGATAGTGGCCCTCCAGTTCCATCCAGAGTTCCAGAAAGCGGCCGACCGATTCGATCAGCGCTCCGGATTGTGTCCGGAAGATGACGGTGAGCTCGCCGATGGCTCCTCGCGGTATCTTGTACAGTTCCACTTCGTACTTGATCGTGGGGCGGTACTTGTATTCCAGGCTGCTTTTCAGGAGCATGGTGCTGTTGTTCTCCCCGACGAAGGGTACGATCACGCTTTCGCGGTTCATGGAATCTTCGATGTATTTGAAGATGTTGCCGATGCGCTTTTCGGGCGTGGTCATGGACAGGTACTCCGCCAGGATCTGATTCACCAGGTTGGACCGGTTCGTGCCCCTCAGGAACGCCAGTCGGTCAACTTCCTTCACCACGTCATCCATCAGCATCAGGCTGTATAAGCTTTTTTCCATTTTATCGGCCTCCGTTTCGCGGTCAATTCATCGCCCCCGGGTCTTCTTCCCGGCGGCAATGGTATTATACTACTGTGCGGACAATTTTGTCAAGATTTTTATATAAATTTTTGTGCGAGTTTTGTATTGTTGCCTTTGCCAGGCAAGCGGACGAAGCCCCAAGGACTTTTTTCTCATTTTTGGAGCATGATTTCAGTAAAAATAAACAAAAACCCGGAGTAACAGCGGTTTTTGTTTATTTATCATGGCTTTTATGCTCATTATCCGGTCAGATTTCCCCTTGAAAAGCCCTTTGATAAACAAAAACCTGACAGCGAGGGCATTTTTGTTTATCTCTTCCACTTCTTAAGGGCTTGAGAAGGCGCCCAACATAAACAAAAATCGATCAAGCAAGCGGTTTTTGTTTATTTTCTCGTTTTTCGAGTTGATCCGGGACACTCGAGAAGGCGCCGGGCGGTGTTGATACAGAAGCTCATGCGGCTATACTGTCCGGTATCAGGCCGCGTTCGGAAAGAATGGACATTACATTGTCCGTGTCCAGAGGAGATCCGGAAGTCTCGCAGGTCACGATGAGGTCGCCTCCGACGTCAACGCACATGGAACTATATGCGGCCAGTTTGGTGATCGCATTCGTA
>JAFYFK010000296.1 GCA_017543805.1 Bacillota bacterium
CTCAGGGTCCGGACGGTAAGCTCGTCCAGGCTTTTGCCGTTTTTCCAGCACCGCCTGTAGACGCTGCAGCACTTCCTGCACAGGTCGAATTTCTTTTCGGTGGAGGCCACGTCTCCGTAGACTTTCCAGAAACCGCATGCTTTGCTTGCCCTGCCGCCGTTTTTTATATATCCGACCACGTCCTCCGCGGGATAACCCAGAAAGAACCCGATCTCGTGGGGAAAATCGCCGTTCCTGTTTATGCGCCTTGCAAGATGGGCCACGCAGCGCGCGGCGCTGTTTACACTGTAGCCGCGTTCTGCGAGCAGGGCGGCAGCGCGTTCCCCGCTGATATCCCTGCTGAGCTGTTCGGGCCGGTAGATGTAGACCAGCGCGCGGCCGTTCTTATACTGCAGCGGGACAGCGCGCAGTCCCTTGGAAGCAAAGCGCTCGTTGAGGCCGCGCATATCGTCGCGCACGGATTCCTCGTTTTCGTAAGCAACGTTTATCAGGCTGGCGGTCTTAAGTCCTGCCAGAGTCGGGGAACAGAGATCAATAAGTATATCTTCGCTCATGCTGTGATCTTTCTTAATAATGAGTTAGATAACTCTAACTTATTTCTATTTTTTACGGCGCCTCGTTACAGGCGCCGCGGTCGATACGTATCCTCAGGTTAGAGGTCTCTAACACATTTATACAGGATGTCCCGCCGTATGTCAAGATGATTTTTGAAAACATCTCCCAGCGGGCAGTAAACGGGCTTATCTGATATGTCATTTGCGCGGATAATCTGATAGAATACTTCTGTTGAAGGGCAGCGGCCCTTACCTAAGATTCAGGAGATTTACAATGGATATCGAAAAAAGATTTTTAAGCTATGTAGCGTTCGACACTACCTCCGACGAAAACAGCGAGACCTGCCCCAGCACCGCAAAGCAGCTGAAGCTGGCGGAGTTTATCACAGAGGAGCTCAAGGCGCTCGGCCTTAAGGGCGTCAGGATGGATAAGCATGGATACGTTTACGCGTACCTGCCCGCGAGCCGCGGCTGCGCGGACCTCCCGGCCATCGGCTTCATCTCACATATGGACACCTCCAACGCCGTTTCCGGCGCAAACATCAAGCCGAAGAAGATCAGATACAAGGGCGGGGACATCAAGCTCAGTTCAAAGGTGACCACGAAGGTCTCCGACTTCCCGGCGCTCAACACAATGGTCGGACAGGAGCTTATAGTGACCGACGGCACGACGCTTCTCGGCGCCGACGACAAAGCCGGCATCTCCGAGATCGTCACAGCCATGGAGTACCTGCTGGCGCACCCGGAAATTAAGCACGGGCGAATCGCGGTCGGCTTTACCCCGGACGAGGAGATCGGCCGCGGCGCGGACCTCTTCGACATCAAGGGCTTTAAGTGCGACTTCGCCTACACCGTCGACGGCGGGCTGCTGGGCGAGATGGAATACGAGAATTTCAACGCCGCGAGCGCAAAGATTATCGTAAACGGGCTCAACATCCACCCGGGCAGCGCAAAGAACCGCATGAAGAACGCAGTGCTGATGGCCTCCGAATACATCGGAATGCTGCCACCGGCTGAGACCCCGGCGCACACCGAGGGCTACGAGGGCTTCTACCACGTCTGCGACATCGCCGGCAACGAGACCCAGACTGTCATAAACATCATTATCCGCGACCACGACCGCGCGAAGTTCGAGGACCGCAAGATCTTCGTAAAGCGCGCCGCCGACTACATGAACGAAAAGTACGGCGCGGGAACGGTCGAGGCCATAGTCCGCGACAGCTACTACAACATGAGGGAGGTCGTCGAGCCGCACATGGATATCATTGAGCGCGCGATGGCGGCTTACAGGAAGGCCGGCGTCGAACCGGTCATCTCCCCGATCCGCGGCGGCACGGACGGATCCAGGCTCTCCTACGAAGGCCTGCCCTGCCCCAATCTCTCCACCGGCGGAATGAACTTCCACGGGATCAACGAGCTGATCTCCCTCGACGCCATGAAGAAGATGGTCGAGGTCATAGTCAACATCGCCGCGGCGGAGTAAAAACTTCACAATTCGAAGTATTGCAATCTGTTTTGGGACAGTTATAATTGAATTAGACAGAGAGCCGAAAGCTGGTGTTGCACCGGCCGCCGGTTTGGGACTAAAAGTAGCACCTTGCCGGTCAAGCAGAGGGTGCTACTTTTTACGAAGGACGATAACTATTGTTATGACCGCGCAAAGCATGATCACAAACTGGAATAAATCCGCGTAAGTAACCATGGGCACCAACTCCTTTCTGAATCGTTAGATTCCGGCTGGAATGGCGCAACACCTTCGGCTCTCTTCCATTAGAATATAAAAATTTCCTTTTATTGTCAATAATTCCCTCTGTAAATTCACAGGAAATTCATTTTGGATTATGATCTACGCAGCATATTTCAGCCCGTGCGGCAGTGTTAAAAAAGTAGTTGAAACGATGGCGGAGGCAGCGGCCGAAAAGCTCTGCGCGGAGCTGCGGACCGTTGATTTTACGCTGCCCGCGGCACGGAGGGAAGAAAACTCTCCGGACGCGGCGCCAAGGACTTACTCTTTTGCCGAAGGGGACCTGGTCTTTTTCGGAACGCCGGTCTACGCCGGACGCGTGCCGAACAAAATAATGCCTTTCGTCCGGGACTCCTTCCGCGGAAACGGAGCGCTCTGCGTGCCTGTTGTCTGCTTCGGAAACCGCAGCTTTGACGACGCGCTTTCAGAACTGAAGCTGCTTCTGGAGAGCGACGGATTTTCAACTGTCGCCGCTGCCGCAGTCGTAACTGAACACGACTTTTCCGCCCTGCTGGCAAACAGCAGGCCCAACCGTACCGACCTTGCGCGCATAGCCGAATTCGGCGCTGAAACGGCCGAAAAAGCGCTTCAGGCCGCATCCGGCGCGCCTGCATCTCCCCTTACTGTCCCGGGCACTCAGTCCCTCGAAGACATGAAGTACTACACGCCGCTGAGGACCGACGGCCAG
>JAFYFK010000297.1 GCA_017543805.1 Bacillota bacterium
AAGGAGCTGTTCCCGGGGTCACGCCGAAGAACACCATCAGGACCGCCGCGCAGACGCTGGACCGCTCTCTTCTCTACGAGGTCCAGACGCCGCAGGGCTTTCGCTATTCCACGCTTATGAAGGCCTATGACAAGGCGTTTGACGACGGCTTCCTCGGCACGGACGACGCCGGGCTGGTCGAAAGGCTCGGAATTCCGGTAAGCGTCGTCGAAGGCAGCTATTCCAATATTAAAATAACCACCCCGGAGGATCTTCCCATGGATATACGCGTCGGAAACGGGTACGATCTGCACAGGCTTGTGCCCGGCAGAAAACTTATGCTCGGCTGCGTGGAGATACCCTTCGAAAAAGGCCTGCTCGGACACAGCGACGCGGATGTGATCTGCCACGCTCTGGCCGACGCCCTGCTGGGCGCAGCGCACCTCGGGGATATAGGCAGGATCTTTCCGGACAGCGCCCCGGAAACGGAGGGCATGGCAGGGGCTTTGATATTGTCTAAAACTGCCGAAATTCTAAGCTCTGCAGGATTTACAATAATCAACGCAGATGTTACACTAATTGCCGAAAAACCGAAGATCGCGAAGTACGTTCCCCTGATGGAGGAACGCATCGCCGAAGCCCTGGGCACAGACAAAGCCCGGATAAGCGTCAAGGCCAAGACGAACGAGGGCCTGGACGCCGCCGGAAGGGGCGAGGCTATGGCTGCCTTTGCGACCGCTTCTATAAAATAAATCAGGAGAAAAGAAATGCGCGCATCAAAAATGTACCTTAACACTCTGAGGGAAGTCCCCGCCGAAGCCGAGATACCTTCTCATATCCTGCTTCTGAGGTCCGGGATGATCCGAAAGCTTGCCGCGGGCATATACGGCTTCCTGCCGCTCGGCCGCCGCACGCTCAACAAGATAGAAAACATAGTCCGCGAGGAGATGGACGCCGCCGGCGCTCAGGAGATACTGATGTCGGCTGTCCAGCCCGCAGAACTCTGGGAGGAATCCGGACGCTGGCATGTCTACGGCAACGAGCTCTGGCGCATCAAGGACCGCAACGGCAGGGATTTCTGCCTCGGCCCCACGCATGAGGAGATCTTTACGGACCTTGTCCGTTCCAATATCAGTTCCTACAGGCAGCTTCCGCTCAATCTGTATCAGATCCAGACCAAGTACCGCGACGAAGCCCGTCCGCGCTTCGGTCTCATCCGCAGCCGCGAGTTTATTATGAAGGACGCTTATTCCTTCGACCGCGACTGGGAAGGCCTCGACGAGAGCTATAAACAGATGTATGACGCCTACACCAAGGTGTTTACGCGCTGCGGCCTGCAGTTCCGTCCGGTAGAGTCGGATTCCGGCGCCATCGGCGGAAACAATTCGCACGAGTTTACCGCGCTCTGCGAGATCGGCGAGAGCGAAGTCGCGTTCTGCGACAACTGCGACATGGCCGCTACGACCGAGCGCGCGGAGTTTAAGGACGCTGTGGCTCCGGAAGAAGCCGAGCTCGCCCTCGAAAAGAAGCTTACACCTGGCACCAAGACCATAGAGGACGTCGCCAATTTCCTCGGACTCCCGCAGAGCAGGACCATCAAGGCGCTTCTCTACTGCGTAACCGAGGAGGAGAAAGAACCCTACTATGTGGCGGCTTTCGTCCGCGGCGACAGGCAGCTCAACGAGACCAAGCTGGTCAACGCTCTCAACGTTCCGGAATACGCCCTGGCTTTCGCAAACGAGGAGGCAATGGGCGAAGCTACCGGCTGCGTCGGCGGATTTACCGGCCCCATCGGCCTGCACGACTGCAGGGTGGTCGTCGACTCCGAGCTGGTGAGCGCAAAAAATCTCTGCGCCGGCGCCTGCGAGAAGGACCATCACTATATAAACGTAAATTACGGCCGCGACTACAAGGCCGACATAGTTACCGATCTTAAGCTGCTCCAGGCCGGAGATCCCTGTCCCTGCTGCGGCAAGCCCGTGCGCATCGCCAGAGGCATCGAGGTCGGTCAGGTATTCAAGCTCGGAACCAAGTATTCCGAGGCCATGCACGCGTACTTCAAGGACGAGAACCAGCAGGAGCATCCGCTGGTAATGGGCTGCTACGGCATCGGCGTCACCCGCACCATGGCCGCCATCGTCGAGCAGTACCACGATGACAACGGCATTATCTGGCCTGTGTCCGTGGCTCCGTACCACGTCGCGGTAGTCCTGCTCAAGCCTCAGGATCCGGTACAGGCC
Organism: Bacillota bacterium; assembly: GCA_017543805.1. GTDB lineage: Bacteria > Bacillota > Clostridia > Peptostreptococcales > Anaerovoracaceae > RGIG7041. Next base: position 2,220 of record JAFYFK010000297.1, read on the forward strand.
GCGCTCGCGGAAAAGATCACGGCCGAGCTCGAGGCCCAGGGCGCCGAAGTCATTCTCGATGACCGCGACGAGCGCCCCGGCGTAAAGTTCAAGGACATGGATCTTCTCGGTTTCCCGATCCGCATCACCGTGGGCAAGAAGGCCGCGGACGGCATCGTGGAATACAAGCTCCGCCGCGGCGGCGACATGCAGGAGCTCTCCGCGGAAGACGCTGTCAAAGAAGCGATAACTCTGATCAACGCTGAAAGAAGAGGTTAGGATATGAAATTAGTAACATTCACAATGGAAAACGGCGATGTTATGAAGGCCGAGCTCTATCCGGAGATCGCGCCTGAGACTGTCGCGAATTTTGAAAAACTCGTAAAGTCCGGCTTTTACGACGGACTCACCTTCCACAGGGTCATCCCCGGCTTTATGATCCAGGGCGGCGACCCCCGCGGCAACGGAACCGGCGGCCCCGGCTGGACCATCAAGGGCGAATTCAGCGCAAACGGATTCAAGAACGACCTTAAGCACACCGCAGGCGTGCTCTCCATGGCAAGGGCAATGGACCCCAATTCCGCAGGTTCCCAGTTCTTTATAATGGTCGAGGCTGCTCCGCATCTCGACGGACAGTACGCGGCGTTCGGAAAGCTCGTTGAGGGCCTGGATGTGGCCAGGATGATCGTAAAGGTCCGCGCCGACTGGAACGACAGGCCGCTTGAGCCCCAGGTAATGAAGACCGTCACTATAGAAGAGATCGAAGACTGATATGAAAGTTTACAACACCTTAAGCAGAAAAAAAGAAGAACTCGTTCCGCAGGATCCCAGGCAGCTTACGATGTATGTCTGCGGCCCCACGGTCTACAACTACATCCACATAGGAAACGCGAGGCCCTTCGTGGTCTTCGACACCATGCGCAGATACCTCGAATACCGCGGCCAGAAGGTCAAGTACGTCCAGAACTTTACCGACGTTGACGACAAGATCATCAACCGCGCGAGGGAAGAGGGCATAAGCGCCCTTGAGGTGGCGGACAAGTACATCAAGGCTTACTACGAGGACGTCAAAGCGCTCAATATCAAGAAAGCTGACGTTCATCCGAGGGTCACCGAGACCATGGACGACATAATCGCCTTTGTCCAGGGGCTTATCGACAAGGGCATGGCTTACGAGGTCGACGGAGACGTTTACTACAGCACACGCAAATTCCCCGGCTACGGCAAGCTGTCCGGAAACTCCATAGAAGAACTTGAATCCGGCGCCCGCATCGCGGTCGGCGAAAAGAAGCAGGACCCGCTGGACTTCGCACTCTGGAAGGCTCAGAAGGAGCCGGACGAGATCGCGTGGCCGTCCCCCTGGGGCATGGGCAGGCCCGGCTGGCACATCGAGTGCAGCACCATGTCCAAGAAGTACCTCGGCGAGACCATAGACCTTCACTGCGGCGGACAGGATCTGCAGTTTCCGCACCACGAGAACGAGATCGCCCAGTCCGAAGGCCTCAGCGGCAAGCAGTTCAGCAGATACTGGATGCACAACGGCTATATTACCGTCGACAACGAAAAGATGAGCAAGTCTCTGGGCAACTTCTTTACCGTCAGGGACATCCTCAAGGAATACGACGGCGAAACACTCCGTTACTTCCTGCTGTCCGGCCAGTACAGGGGACCCATCAATTTCTCAAGGGATCTGATGGAGACAGCGAAGAACGGGCTTGAGCGCATGAGGAACGCCAAGGCCACTCTTCAGCACCTCATCAAGAACGGAACGGACGCTCCGATGAGCCCTGACGAGCAGGCAAAGCTCGAAGCGCTCGGAAAATACAGGGAAAACTATATCGCCCATATGGACGACGACCTCAATACAGCGGACGCCATATCCGATGTCTTCGAGCTGATCCGCGAGATCAATACGGACGTTAAGGACGGCTGCAGCAGGGAATTCGCGAAGGCTGCGTGGGCTCTGCTTGACGAGCTTACGGAGGTTTTGGGGCTTCTTCGCGCTGACGCCGAAGAGGCGGTCGACGACGATGTGATGAAGCTTGTCGAAGAACGCCAGGCTGCCCGCAAGGCAAAGGATTTCGCCACCGCGGACCGCATCCGCGACGAGCTGGCCGCAAGAGGCATTACGCTGAAGGATACGCCGCAGGGCGTTCAGATCATCAGGTCGTAATGGATCCCAAGGCAATGAACCCGATAGCGCTCGCCTTCCTCGGCGACGCTTTATACGAACAGTTTATCCGCGAAAGGCTGGTTAGGTCCGGGGTCGGCGGAGGACACGCCGACCGGCTGCACTCCGCGGCTGTGCGCTATGTATGCGCAGGATCGCAGGCAAAAGCCATGGCGCATCTCAACGGACTCGCTCCGGAAGAGGCGGGGCTTTCAGAAGAGGAAGCCTCAGTCGCCAGAAGGGCCCGCAACCATAAGATAGCCACCAAGCCTAAAAACGCGGACGCGGCTGAATACAAGAGCGCCACGGCCTTTGAGGCGCTGCTGGGATACCTGTATCTTTCGGACAGAAAGGACAGATGCCTGGAGATCATGGAAAAGGCGGCAGTTTACACGGAGGAAAGCAAATGAGCAGGGCAGACGAATTATTTATCGCAATGTGTCGCGACATCCTCGACAACGGCTATTCGACGGAAGGCCAGGTGGTCCGCGCAAGATGGGCGGATAATAACGCTCCGGCGCACACAAAAAAGCGCTTCGGAGTGGTCAACCGCTACGATCTGTCTCAGGAATTCCCCGCGCTGACTCTCCGCCCTGTGCCCTTTAAAAACTGCGTGGACGAGATCCTCTGGATATGGCAGAAAAAGTCCAACCGCATAGAAGACCTTCACAGCCATATCTGGGACGCCTGGGCAGGGGAGGACGGGACCATAGGCAAAGCCTACGGCTACCAGCTCGGTGTAAAATACAAATTCCCGCACGGGGAGATGGATCAGGTGGACAATGTGCTCTGGCAGCTTAAGAATTCCCCGCAGAGCCGCCGCATAATGACCAATATCTACAATTTCAGCGACCTGACTGAAATGGGGCTTGAACCCTGCGCCTACAGCTGCACCTTCAACGTTACGGGCGACAGGCTCAACTGCATACTCAACCAGCGCTCGCAGGACACCCTTGCGGCAAACGCATGGAACGTGACCCAGTATGCGGTGCTGGTGCATATGTTTGCGCAGGCATCAGGGCTTAAGGTCGGAGAGCTCGTCCATGTTATAGCAGATGCCCACATCTACGACCGTCATGAGCCGATAATCGAAGAGCTCATAAAACGCCCGTCGTACCCGGCTCCGACCTTAAAGATCAACCCGGACATCAAAAATTTCTACGATTTTACCATAGACGACTTTGCTCTGGAGAACTACCAGACCGGGCCGCAGATCAAGGGCATTCCGGTGGCAGTATGAAGGCCATAGCAGTTATCGATAAAAACAGAGCGCTTGGAAAGGCGACAAAGCTGCTGTACGACATCCCTTCGGATCTGCAGCACTTTAAAAAAGAAACGCTCGGAAAGACCGTGATCATGGGCCGCACAACTCTCGGGACCATGCCCAAGGGCAGGCCGCTCCCGGGCCGCAACACCGTGGTCGTTTCCCGCACCATGACCCCGGGCCTGTTCTACAAGAAGGGCGACTGGCGCGCGGTGGTCGCGCATTCCAAAAAGGACGCGCTTAAGCTGTTTGCGGACGGCGAGCTTGCGGATCCGGTGGTCTGCGGCGGCCAGCAGATATACGAGCTGTTCCTCCCTGAGTGCGACGAGCTGGTGCTGACCGAAGTCGACGCCGAAACACCTGACGCGGACGCGTTTTTCCCCGAATTTGCAGGAGATTTTGAAGTTTATGAAGAAGGACCGGACACAACAGAGAACGGGATCACG
>JAFYFK010000298.1 GCA_017543805.1 Bacillota bacterium
GAGCTCTTCCGAGCTCGCGTGGCCTGATACATGGGTCTGGGCGATCTCGTTGTTTATTACCTTCGCGCCGCGTTCCATCAGGGCGTTGGTGACGTTGGAAACGGTCTTTTCGTTGCCCGGGACCGGCGTAGCGGAGAGGATTACTACATCCTGCGGCTTGATCTTTACGGATCTGTGGTCGTTGGACGCCATCCTCGCGAGAGCGCTCATAGGTTCGCCCTGGCTGCCCGTTGTAACGATTATTATCTCGGACTCCGGATAGCTGTTGATCTTGTTTGTCTCAACGAGCGTGTTGGGCGGGACCGTAAAGTATCCGAGGTCTCCGGCTATGCGGACCATGTTCTCCATGCTCCGGCCGGTGACAGCGACTTTTCTGCCGCACTCGCTCGCAAGCTCGACTATCCTTCTTACGCGGTCGATATTTGACGAGAACGTCGCGATTATTATCCTGTGCGGTTCTGACCTGAACAGGGCTTCCAGGGAAGCGCTTACCGCTCTTTCGGAGGGCGTATAGCCTTTTCTCAGAGCGTTAGTGCTGTCCGACATCAGAAGCAGCAGACCTTCGTCGCCTATCCTGGCGAATTCCGCGAGGTCGGGAGGATCGCCGTTGACCGGAGTATAGTCTATCTTGAAATCGCCGGTATGAAGTATCTTTCCTATCGGAGTCTCGATGCAATACGCGAGTGAATCCGCAACTGAATGCGTGGTGTGTATCGCGTGGATGGAAAAGCATCCGAGCCTGAAGCGGTCGCCTGCGGAAATGTCGCGGATATCGCCGCTCATGTTATGCTCATGGAGCTTGTAGCGTATGTAGCCCGCGGTGATCCTTGTCGCGAAGATCGGACAGCGGAATTTCTGCAGGAAATACGGTATTGCGCCGATATGGTCTTCGTGGGCGTGGGTCACGATTATTCCGCGCAGTTTTTCGATGTTCTGCTCGATGTAACTGAAATCGGGTATTACCACGTCTATTCCGAACATGTCGTCGTCGGGGAAAGCCATGCCGCAGTCTATGGCGATCATGTCGTTTCCGTATTCGATGACGGTCATGTTCTTTCCGACTTCGTGCAGGCCTCCGAGAGGTATTATTCGAAGTTTTCTCTGTCCTCCGCGCTTTGCGTTTTTATCGGCTTTTACTGCCGGTTTTGCTTTTGCGGCCTGCGTGTTGTTTCTTCTTGCAGTCTTTTTCGGCGCTGCTTTGCTCTTTTTATTTTGTTCTTTAAGTTTCTTTATCTCTTTGTTTTCTGGCATATATTATCTTACAACGATATTAACAAGTCTTCCGGGTACGGCTATTACCTTTACGACAGTCTTTCCTGCTGTGAGCGCGGCTGCCTTTTCGTCGGCGAGAACGGTCTTTTCAAGATCTTCTTTTGAAAGATCCGCTGGGACGTTCATCTTGTCTCTTACCTTGCCGTTGATCTGCAGAACTATCTCTACAGAATTCTTAACGAGCATGGATTCGTCTACCTTCGGCCATTCGGCTTCGAAGCAGCTTCCGCTGTGTCCGAGTCCTTCCCAGAGCTCGTCGCACATGTGCGGAGCGAATACCGAGAGCATCAGGACAAGCTTTTCCGCCGCGTCAAACAGGAGGCCGACGTTGATGTCTTCGAGTTCCTTATAGCGGTACATTTCGTTTACCAGCTCCATGCAGGCCGCGATGGCTGTATTGAAGCTGAATCTCTGGGCAACGCCTTCAGTGACGCGCTTTACGGTGCTGTTGAGCATATAAGCGAGCTGCCTGTCGTCGTCGGTCTGACAGCTGTAAGCCTTCGGGAATTCAGCGACGTTTTTATATCCGGATCCTTCGCAAATGCCTGTCAGTTCGTAAATGAGCCTCCATACGCGGCAGAGGAACCTGTAGCTTCCCTCAACGCCTGTATCGGACCAGTCGAGTTCTTTTTCAGGCGGAGCGGCGAAGAGTATGAACATTCTTGCAGTATCAGCGCCGTATTTGGAGATTATCTCCTCGGGGCTTACGACGTTGCCGACGGACTTGGACATCTTCTTTCCGTCCTTGATGACCATGCCCTGCGTGAGCAGGTTTTTGAACGGTTCTTCAGCGTCGACCAGTCCGAGGTCTTTGCATACCATGTTGAAGAAACGCGCGTACATCAGGTGCATGATGGCGTGCTCGATGCCGCCGATGTACTGGTCGACGTTCATCCAGTAATCAGCCTTCTTCTTGTCGAACGGAGCCTTGTCGTTCCTGGCGTCGGTGTAGCGCAGGAAGTACCAGGAGGAGTCGAGGAAGGTATCCATGGTGTCGACTTCCCTTCTGGCGGGCTTTCCGCAGACCGGGCATACGCCGTTCTGGAAGGTCTTGCTGGTTACGATCGGGGATTCTCCCTTGCCGGTAAACTCGACGTCGTCCGGCAGGTAGATCGGAAGGTTCTCTTCCTTCTCCGGCTGCCAGCCGTGTTCCTCGCAGAAAAGCATCGGGATCGGGCAGCCCCAGTAGCGCTGGCGGGAAATGAGCCAGTCGCGCAGCTTATAATTGACCTTTGCGTGCGCGAGGCCCTGCTTTTCGAAATCGTCGCGGATGGCGGCAATTGCTTCGATATTGTTCATTCCGTCATATTTGCCGGAATTGATCATGTTTCCTTCGGCTACGAAAGCTTCCTTCAGATGATACAGATCTATCTCCGGATTTCCGGGATCGACTACGGGAACGATGTCCAGGCCGAATTTGGTCGCGAACTCAAAGTCGCGCTGGTCGTGTGCGGGAACACCCATGACCACGCCGGTGCCGTAACCCATCAATACATAATCCGCTATGTACAGCGGAATGCGCTTGCCGTTGGCCGGGTTTACTGCGTATCTTCCGGTAAATTCACCTGTCTTTTCCCTGGTGAGCGAAGTTCTTTCGATATCGCTCTGCTTCTTTGCCTGCTCTATGTAAGCCATGCAGGCGGCTTCCTGCGGCTGGCCGCTTATAATGCGGTCTACATAGGGATGCTCTGGCGAGATTACCATAAAGGTCACGCCGAACACGGTATCGAGACGTGTCGTGAATACCGTCATGTCGAGATCGGCAAGCTCAGCGTCTTCCATATGGTAGCGGAATTCGGAGCCGTAGGATCTGCCGATCCAGTTCTTCTGCATTGTCTTTACCCTCTCAGGCCATCCGGGCATCTTTTCCGGATCGTCGAGATTGTCAAGCAGTCTGTCCGCGTAATCGGTGATCTTCAGGTACCACTGGGAGAGGTTCTTCTTTGTGACCTCAGTTCCGCAGCGCTCGCACTTTCCGTCGACCACCTGTTCGTTTGCAAGAACAGTGGCGCAGGACGGGCACCAGTTTGCGGGGCTTTCCTTCTTGTAGGCAAGTCCTTTCTTCCAGAACTGTATGAACAGCCACTGCATCCATCTGGCGTATTCCGGGGTGTAGGTCTCGACAAGGCGGTCCCAGTCGTAGGTCAGTCCGAGCTGCTTCAGCTGGGCTATCATTTCCGAAATGTTCGACGCGGTCCACTTAGCGGGATGGATGCCGTGCTTTATTGCCGCGTTTTCCGCCGGAAGGCCGAAGCTGTCGAAGCCTATGGGATGAAGCACGTTCTTTCCCTGCATGTGGAGCTGCCTTCCGAGAGCGTCGCCTATTGAGTAGTTCCTGACGTGGCCCATATGGAGCTTTCCGCTGGGATAAGGGAACATTTCAAGCAGATAGAATTTTTCTTTACTTTCGTCTTCAGTTACCGCAAACAGGTCATTATCGGCCCAGACCTGCTGCCATTTCGGCTCGATCGCCGAAGGATTATAACGTTCTTCCATCTCTTTATCCTTTCTAGCCTTCTGCCGGGGTGAATTCAACTGCCGGGCAGTCCTTCCAGATGCGCTCGATCTGGTAGTGCTCTCTCTGTTCTGCTGTGAAAATATTGATTATGATGTCGCCGAAGTCCATGAGGATCCAGCCGGACTCCCCTTTTCCTTCGATATGCTTTACAAGCACGCCTTCCGAAGCAAGCTTGTCCTCCACATCGTCGCAGAGGGCTCCGAGCTGGCGGAGGTTGGCCGCGGTCGCGAGCACAAAGTAATCCGCAAAGCCGGAGCTTTCGCTTATATCAAGTATCAGGATATCCAAAGCCTTCTTTGCGTCAAGTGTTTTTGCTGCGAGCAGAGCGATTTCTTTATTATTCATATTTCAAACTCCTTTTAGCTTCAATTCTTTCCTCAAGCCAGTCGATCGCCTGATTGGAGATGTCTTTAAACTCGAAACCCTTGCTTGTGACATATTTTCTGGTCTCTGTCATGAGCATGAGCAGGGATTCGTCAAGATCGTCCGTAACGGCTGCCCTTATCTCTTCGACTCCGGGGTAATGCCTGCTGGGCTCCGTCATGTCGGCAAGTTTCATGACCTTTGTAAGGTCACACATTCCCGGCTTACCGGTGGTATGATATTCGATCGCCTCGATTATCTCAGGGTCGGTCACGCCGAAATCCTCCTGTATCTTCTGAGCGGCGATCGGACCGTGTTCCAGGTCTCCCGCAGATTTATACGTATCGTGGAACCACGCGACGATCTGCGCCTTGTAGGTATCCACTCCGTAGATCTTTGACAGCCTGGTGATCTCCTCAACCACTCCGCAGGTATGTTCAAATCTCGATGGCTTTTCGTGTGTTCTTGCATATTCTTTAAGTTCTTCAAGGAAGTCGACATAAAGCTTATTATCGTTAATATACTTTATGACCGCTTCCGGAAGGACATATCTGACGGTTTTACCACATCGCAGCCTTTCCCTGATCTCGCTGGAAGACAGTTCTATTTCAGGTATCTCGTAAAACTGGATGTCAGCGCCGTATTTCTGTCTGTATTCCGCAAGCTTCTCAAGTGCTTTCGCGCTGTCATACCCTTTTCTGCATCCTGCGAGGAATCCGAAGTTTCTGAGCAGATCGTCACCTCTGTGCCAGGTATCGAGTTCCACAAAGGAATCAGTACCGAGAATAAAGTACAGCTGCCAGTCAGGATGCTGTTTCTGCAGAGCCTCCAGTGTGTCGACAGTGTACGACGGCCCTTCGTTTTTGAGTTCTATGTCCGAGACATCGAAGTAAGACA
>JAFYFK010000299.1 GCA_017543805.1 Bacillota bacterium
GTCAAAATCAAAGGCAAAATGGATTATTCCGTTTTCATGGCAGAAAGCGCGCGCCTCCTCCCATTCCCTTTCGGAAACAAGGGGCGAGCGCGACGTGACGGCCGTGGCCTTTTTGCCGAGAACATCATGCGCAACCTTCAGCAGGAATGTCGAATCCACCCCACCGGAAAAAGCCACAACAAGGCTTCCACAGTCACTGATATACGATTTGAGCTTTTCTAATTTTTCGTATTTGTCCATTTTAATTAACCGTTTTGGTAGGTTAAAAATCGTTTTTTACAGGGCGGCCGGATCCGACCGCCCTTAGTATTATTTATACTTGTTCGCCAGCAGCCTTGCCACATAGACGCCGGAAGCCGACGCCTGGGACAGGGAGTGCGTTACGCCGGAGCCGTCGCCGAGCACGTACAGCCCGCGTATCTTGGTCTCCAGATTGCTGTCGACCTCTACCGTGGAATTGTAGAACTTGACCTCGACGCCGTAGAGCAGCGTATCCTCGTTAGCGGTGCCCGGCGCCACCTTGTCCAGCGCGTAGACCATCTCGATGATGTCGTCCAGCTGGCGCTTGGGCATTACAAGGGCCAGGTCTCCGGGGACCGCGGCCTTTAAGGTCTGCTTGGTGAAGCACTTTTCCATGCGGCGCTCGTTGGAACGGCGGCCTTTTACGAGGTCTCCGAAGCGCTGCACAAGAACGCCTCCGCCGAGCATGTTTGAAAGCCTTGCGATAGATTCGCCGTACTCATTGCTGTTCTTGAACGGTTCGGTAAAGCTGTTTGAAACGAGCAGTGCGAAGTTGGTGTTCTCAGTTCTGAGCTCCGGATCCGCGTAGCTGTGGCCGTTTACGGTGACGATGCCGTTAGTGTTCTCGGCTACTACCTCACCGTAGGGGTTCATGCAGAATGTGCGGACATTGTCGTTGTATTTGTCGGTCTTGTAGACGATCTTGCTCTCGTAGACCTGGTCGGTGATGTGCTTGAATATCTCAGCAGGCAGCTCCACGCGAAGGCCTATGTCTACGCGGTTGCTGCGAGTAGAAATGCCGAGGTTGCGGCATATCTGGGACATCCACTTGGAGCCGCTGCGGCCTGTGCCGAGCACCAGATCCCTGCAGGAGAAGTCCTCGCCCTTGTCCGTGTGCACCACAAAACTGCCGTCGTCTTTTCTCTCGACAGTTTCGACAGCCGTGCGGAACATCATGTCGATGCGCGGCTCGATGTACGCGTAGATCTCGCCGAGTATGCGGATGTTCCTGTCTGTTCCGAGGTGGCGGACCTTTGCGCTCAGCAGATGCAGATTGTTGCGCAGCATCATGGTGCGCAGGTCTGTGGTGTCCGTGGAGTAGAGCTTTGCCTCGGATCCTCCGAAGCTGCAGAGCACCTCGTCCACGTATTCCATCAGATCCATAGCCTGCTTTTCCCCGACGTGGAGGTGCAGGTCGCCGCCGAAATCCGTGGTGATATTGTATTTTCCGTCAGAAAGCGTGCCGGCGCCGCCGTAGCCGTTCATAATGTGGCACGGCTTGCAGTTGATGCAGTGGTCGGTAAGCCCCTGGTTTATCGGGCACTTGCGCTCCTCGAGCCTGGCGCCCTTGTCGATCATCAGAATGCGGGCGTTGTTCTTGAGCTTCGTAAGTTCGTACGCAGCAAAAACACCGGACGCGCCGGCCCCCACGATGATGATATCGTAATTTTTCATTTTATTCCTCTGCGGTGATCTTGTCGAACTCTGCTACCGCTTTCTCAAACTCGTCGTCGTCAATAATGTCGACAAGCTCGAATTCCTCTTCGCTGATCTCCTTGTAGCCGTAGATATAAACGTCGTCAGTGCCGTCATCCGGGATAAGGGCAATGTATTCCTTGCCTTCGCATTCGAAAATGCCCATGATCTCGCATTCGACCTCCTGGCCGTCCTCAAATTCCAGTGTGATGAAATCTTCGTCGTTGCGTTCGTTCTTATCTGCCATTGTAAATTCCTCCGATGGTCTTGTTTTACCTGTTTCCGGCACGTTTGCCGTGACAAATCATTATAACTTATTACCTGTCGGGTGACAAGCAAAGTATTCTTTGATATCCTCCGCTACTTTCATGTTCATTCCGGGCGCCCGAGAAAGCTCGTAAACGTCCGCGTTTTTGATATTTTCAACGCTTCCGAACTCCCGGAGCAGCGCCGTCCTGCGCTTCTCACCGACCCCGGGTATGGAGTCCAGCACGGAACGGGTCATGGCCTTGCCGCGCAGCTTATGGTGATAATCTATGGCGAAGCGGTGGACCTCCTCCTGTATGGACCCCACGTAGGCAAAAAGGTCCGAATGACCCTTAAGCGGCGTTTCGGCGCCGTTATAAACGAGAGCGCGGGTGCGGTGCTTGTCGTCCTTGGCCATGCCCGCGACCGGGATGTCCACCTTGAGCGCGGTCAGGACCTCCAGCGCGGCGTTTACCTGGCCTTCCCCGCCGTCCATGAGTATAAGGTCCGGAAGCATAGTAAAGCTGGGATTTCCGGCCTGCGCCTGCTTAAAGCGCCTGAACAGGACTTCCTGAAGGCTCGCGTAGTCGTCGGCGCCTTCGACGGTCTTTATGCGGAAACGCCTGTAGGCCTTGCGCAGCGGCCTGCCGTCCTCAAAGACGACCATGCCCGCGACGCTGTCCAAGCCGTTGATGTTGGAAATATCGTACGCCTCAACGCGGTGGATGCTGTCGGCAAGATCCCTTCCGAATACGTCGGAAAGCCAGCGGCGCACCGCGTCCTCCTTCTCCTGCTGCAGCTTTGCCCTCTCGTCGAGATTCTTGACCATCTCATCCAGGTCTTTCCTGACGAGCTCCAGCA
>JAFYFK010000300.1 GCA_017543805.1 Bacillota bacterium
CGGAATACTGCATCGTGCGTGTTCCGGTCGTGACCAGGTAGACCAGGATGACGAGCGGAAGCAGCAGGAATATCTTTCTTATGAGTACGCCTAATTTAGGCAGATCTTCCGAAGCGATCCCGCGAAGCCCGAGCTTCTTGGCTTCAAGGTGAACGGTGATGAAGATGCCCGTAAAATAGAGGACCGCCGGCAGGATAGCCTTCAGGGCAACCTGCGCGTAAGTGATGTTCATGTATTCTGCCATGAGGAAGGCTGCCGCGCCCATTATCGGCGGCATTATCTGTCCGCCGGTGGACGCCGCGGCTTCGACCGCTGCGGCGAATTCCGGCTTGTAGCCGGTCTCCTTCATCATCGGTATGGTGACCGAGCCTGTGGTCACGGTGTTGCCGACGGAAGATCCGGATACCATTCCGCAGAGAGCTGAAGACACTACCGCAACCTTTGCCGGACCGCCGGAATACTTACCGACGAGAGCGTTGGCGCAGGATATGAAGAACGCCGCGATGCCGGTGCGCTCGAGGAACGCGCCGAAGATGATGAACACCGCTATATACCTTGCGCAGACCTGCGCGGGAGTGCCGAGGACGCCGCTCGTGCTGTAGAACAGCGTATAGAGCAGGCGCTTAAGCCCCAGCCCTGTGCTGAAGGTGTACAGCAGAAGGACGCCTGCGACGCAGAGGATCGGAATTCCGACGCATCTTCTGCAGAGCTCCATAAGGCATACTATGCCGACAATGCCTATAATTATATACGCCGGGGTCATCTTGGACGCGCTGCTCAGGATGCGCACCAGCCTGTCATAGCTGAAGCAGTAGTACGCGAACGCGCTGGCGCCGAGTATCATTAGCACAAAGTCGTACCAGGGCACATAGTTGTGGCGCACATGCTTCTTGGATGCGGGATAGGTCAGGTAGCCCATTATCATAATGAGCGAGATGAACATCGTGATGCGCTTTTCGAGAGCCGCGGTGCTGAACAGTGTCGAGCAGATGCAGTATATCGAAAAGGCTGTCATTATCCAGCGCACTACCAGCGCGGGCCGGCCTTCCCAGATGCGCGTGTTCGACTCGCGGTCGTATTTCCTCATTATGGATTCGACATCGCCGTCGGAGTTCGCGAAATCGTTCGTGACCCGTGTTTTCCTGTTTAACATCTGTTTTTCCTTCAAGTGTTGCAAGCGTGGAATACAAAGAAACTGCGGCGCCTCTCCGGCACCGCAGTCATTATAGCATGTTTACGATACTATTTGCCCGGAACTGTGATGCCCTTCTCCTTGAAGTACTTTACAGCACCCTTGTGGAAGGGGACGTCCTGGATGGAGGAAGCGAACGCAACATCCAGATCGGCAGCCTTGCCGTGTTCGAGCTTGTCCTTGTTCTCGAAGATAGTCTTGGTGAACTGATAGACGGTGTTCTCGGATACGTCGTCGCGGGCGAGGATCATAGCCGCTACAGCTACGGTCTGAGCGTCTTCCGGAGTTCCGTAGGTGGAAGCTGCGATGACGTTGCGGCTGTAATACGGGGAAGAAGCTACGAGCTGCTCGATGTGAGCGTCGTCGAGGCTTACGATGTATGCCTGCTTGCTGGTGGACAGATCCGTGATAGCGTTGGTCGGAGCGCCGGCTACGATGATAGCGGCGTCGATCTTGCCGTCCTTGAGGGATTCAGCGCTGTCGCCGAAGGACTGGTAGACAGGGTTGATGTCGTTTTCGGTAAGTCCGTAAACGCCGAGGATGTCGATCGCGTTGAAGTAGGTTCCGGAACCTGCAGCGCCGATGGATACGGTCTTGCCGGCCAGGTCTGCGACGGTCTTGATATCCGGGTTGGTGGTAACTATCTGTACCTGTTCCATGTAAAGGGCCGCGACAACGGAGAAGCTGTCTACAGCGCTTTCAAAGAGGTTGGTACCCTTATAAGCATAACTCATAACGTCGGACTGGCAGAAACCGAGCTGGACGTCGCCGGAATCGAGGTCTTCGACGTTTGCCTTGCTGCCGTTTCCGACTACTGCAGTAACGGAAAGATCGGTGTTGTTGGATACATACTGGGCGATTACGCTGCCGTATGCGTAGTAGGTGCCGGCTTCACCGCCGGTGGCGAAAATGAGTTCAGTGTTCTTGGATGAGCCTCCGCAGGAGCAAAGAGCGAATACGAGGCAAAGAGATAATACGAGAGCGATAATTTTCTTCATGAGAGTTTCCTCCTTCTCTTGATGGCGGCGCTGGCATGTTGTGCTTCTGTCCGCTATAGTTAAAAATTATTGATATTATGCACCAACAGAGGGGATACCGCAAGTATTATTTCGCTATTTTTTGAAATTGTCAAAACTTTTTTTGAACATTATACATATTAACTAATTTTATTGTTCGGAGAATATTATAAATCTAATAGTTTCAGACCCCTTGTCTCGACATTCTCCGGAATTTCGAGACAGAAAGTATATTTTCTGAATATTATTTAAATTATTCATTCTTTAGTTGACAAAATCTATGTTATAGTACAAATATAAAATTCTGAAAAAAGACCCGGACGGAATCATCACACCGTGAAACAGCAGAGTGTTTGTATTCTGGAGGAAGATTTATGAAATACGATGATCTTGTAAACCTCCTGAGCGAGAAGCAGAAGACGCGTCTCAGAGAGGCGAAGACAAACGAGGATCTGGACAGTCTCTTTACAGCTGATGAGCAGCAGCTGACAGAGGACCAGCTCGGAGAGGTCGCGGGAGGAACCAGCTGCTTTACCCCGGACCCTATGCGTACTCGTTGCCTGAACTGCGGCCAGTATATAGAAGAAGCTGATTATTGGTCGCATGTTATCGCGTGCGAGGATGGCGTGGATTTGCCGCCGGACTTCACCAAGAGAGAACGCGGCACATGAAAAGTGTAATGAACAAGTGTAAACAGCAAGCGGGACGGTTTTTTGCCGTCCCGCTTTTTTATCTCAAGTTTCAGTTTGCCGGATTCCCAACCTTGACATTCTTTGGATTTTATGTTAGTAAATAACTGAAGAGGCGGAAAGGATAGGGAAAAGGTGAGAAGACCTGTTCTCTTATTTTGCCTCGCTGAGGCCGCAGGTATATTTTCTGCATATTATTTAAATTATTTATTCTTTATTGTTTTTGTTTGTCTCAACATTCTTTTATCGATCTTTATCATAAAGGCCTCTTTTATTCCGGAAGAGCTGCGGAGGCTGATCGCTGCGGCGCTTATCTTTCTTGTGTTTGGCGCGTTTCTGATGTTTTCCGCAAAGACCGCCGTGACGGAGGCGGAGCTCCGGGCCGGCCAGGTCACCCAGATATCCGGAACGGTCGTCAGGGCGCACCGCAGGGACGATTACAGCGCCCTGGTCGTAAAGTCGAACGATATCGGGGGGCTTCGGGGTACGGAAAAGGTGCTTGTCAGACTGCGTTCCGACGCGGACGTTTACGACCTGGTGGGGCGCGGCGTGACCCTGGCCGGGGAGGTGTCCCTGCCGGAACAGCGCAGAAACCCGGGCTGCTTCGACTACCGGAGATATCTTAAAGGGCAGGGGATACACGTGGTCTGCGAGGTGTCAAGATTCCGCTTCGAAGTCGGACCGGTGCGTCTCCGTGCGCTGCACGCTCTTTCAGTTATCAAAGGAAGATTTCTGGAAAGCGCAGCCGATTACCTGGATGAGGAGGAACTCTCGCTGCTGGCGGGCATACTCTTCGGCGAGAAGGAATATATGGCGGAGGACCTGTATGACTCGTTCAAGAAGAACGGAATAGCCCATGTGCTGGCGGTCTCCGGCCTTCACGTCGGCCTTCTGTACTCGCTGGTC
Organism: Bacillota bacterium; assembly: GCA_017543805.1. GTDB lineage: Bacteria > Bacillota > Clostridia > Peptostreptococcales > Anaerovoracaceae > RGIG7041. The sequence goes on from JAFYFK010000300.1 coordinate 3,804, forward strand.
ATAAAGATCCTGGACAGAAAAGACCTGAAGACCGGCATAGTGATCGCCTTCTGCCTGGCGGTCTATGTCGCCCTTGCGGATTTTTCCGTCTCCTCGATGCGCGCGGCCCTTATGATCTTCCTGCATCTTGCGGCTTTTTACCTCAAAAGGCGCTATGACATGGTGAGCGCCGCATCACTTGCCGCGATAATAATGCTCAGTTTTTCTCCCTACCGCATCTTCGACGCGGGCACCCAGCTTTCCTTTACAGCCGCATATACGCTGGGGGTCGCTCTGCCCTGGGCTGAGCTAAAGCTTCTGGAATTGAGCGACAAATACAAAAAGAGCTGGATCCTGAACGCCGGACGCGTCGCGGCGCCCTGCGTCATGATACAGCTCGGTATGGTCCCGCTGATGATGTTTCATTTTCTGAATTTTTCGCTGACCGCTCTGCTGCTCAACCCTCCGGTGATCTTTATCGCCGGGGTCCTGATGCCGGCGGGGCTTGCGCTTTTTATCGTCTTTGCGCTCAGCGGGGGATTTCCGCTGCTTATGGCGATTGCCGCGGGTCCGGTCGGCGCTTCGGTAAAGCTGATGCTGCTTCTTAACCGGCTGGGGACCGCAGCCGGGGCGTCATACGAAGTCCCCGCGCCTCCGTTCGGCATGACCGCGCTGTGGTATCTTGCCTTTTTCTGGGGTTTTTCCGAGGTCCGGCATATACTGTACAGGCGCGGGCGTTACCCTCTGCTCGCCGCTTCGGCTTCCCTGATAGTTGCTGTCGGTACATGCTGTCCGCGGCTCCTAGGCATCACGCACACCTTTATACCATGGAGTTACGGGCTTCCGGCGGTCACCTTCGTGGATGTGGGACAGGGCGACTGCATACACATTCACTGCAGGGGGACGGACATGCTGATAGACGGTGGAGGCAGCCACATGACGAACATAGCCGAGCGGACATTAAAGGACTATCTGCTGCATAACGGCGTCACGCGTATAGAGCTTGCCGCGGCAACACATATGGACAACGATCATTATCTGGGGCTTAAGCAGCTTTCGGAGATTTTTACAATAGAAGGATTTGCTCTTCCGGGGACCTTTGCGGCAGGTGACAGGATAGTACTCGCTCCGGACGTCTTTCTTGATGTATTATGGCCTCCGGTGCATGTAGACCCGGACGACGCGGAGAACGAGGAAAGCCTTGTGGTCATGCTCCGTTACAGCGGCGTTGACATTCTTCTTACGGGAGACCTGGGTGAAGAAGGGGAGAAAGCCCTGCTTCTGACACAGCCCGATGCGAAGATCCTTGACTGCGACGTGCTTAAGGCCGGGCATCACGGCAGCCGGTATTCATCATCGGACGTCTTTCTTGCGGTAGTAAAGCCTGAAGCTGCAGTCATTTCCTGCGGCTTCAATAATTCTTACGGCCACCCGCATGCAGAAACTCTTGAACGTCTCGAGGCCTGCGGCGCGGATGTGTGGCGCACTGATACAGGAGGGGCTGTAACTGTCCGTATATCAGGCCGAAAAAAATATATTATGGAAAACTTGAACGGAGCAAAGACGGTGTATTACTGTTACCCATAGTGATATCTCCGGTTATTGTTAAGATCAAGCTTGTGAGGACGTTGTGATTGTTCTGTGACAAAACCTGTAGTATTATACAGACGTAGAATTTGAGAAATCTTTTCAGGATGCCCACCATGGATAAAACTAGACTCATGGAGAAAAACAAAGAAGCCAAAGAATACCGGACCGCCGGTGAGGCCGGCTGGCATCTGTCCCGCTACAACCTGATGACTGTGATTCCCGGACAGGATAAAGCGGTGGTCGCCAATCTCTTCCGGGCGGTCTGCGCCGCATACGGACCGGAGGAGCTCTATCTGCTTTCTGAGGCAGAAAACCTCCCGGAAGACCATCCGATCCTCGACATCTTTCGCAAGCGCGGCCTGATCGTGGATTTTGACGAGCGCGAAGCCCTGGCGGACATGGGGCGAAAAATCCGGAATGTTTCCGACCAGGTGACGCTGACCCTGTGTACAACGATGAAGTGCAACTTCGACTGTCCCTATTGTTTTGAGAACCACAGTGGGGGCGACATGTCGAAAGAAACCCAGGACGATGTTGTTGCGCTGGCGGATCGGATGCTGCGTTTCTTTGGCGCGAAGAAACTGCATATCATCTGGTTCGGCGGAGAGCCGCTGATGAACGCAGAGGTGATTTGGGACCTGACGCCGCGGCTGCGTGGCTTGGCAGAGCGCTGCGGAGCAGAGTACAGAGCATCTATTTTTACAAACGGTTCCCTGCTGACGCAAGAGACGGTCGACCGACTCAAAGACTGCGGCGTGGCCAGTGCCGTGATTGCAATAGACGGAGTGGGTGCTTCCCATGACCGGACAAGGCATTTCAGGGGCGGCGCAGGCTCGTTTGCGTGCATAACCCGGAATCTGCGCACGTTGCGCATTCCCTTCCCGATTGTCATCCGCCACCTGCAGACAGGGGAAAACGTGGATCAGTTGGCCTCAATGGAGGCGTTTGTGACGCAATTGAGAAAGGAAAGCGGGAACAGTCTGTCCTTTGCGCCGGATACCTGCGGCTGGAATCATGCAACGGACGACCGCAAGGGTGATGTGACCATCCTGAAGGATGACGGGGGTGCCGCTGTGGCCATCCGTAGGGACACTTACCGTTTTATCCCGGCCAGGGGAGGATACTGCGGCGCTGCAACTTCGCTTGCCAGCGTATCGGTTGACGCATACGGGGAACTGTATAAATGCTGGCCTGAAATGGATAACCGGGATGGCCGGAGCTACGGAAATGCCCGGAACTGGGATCCGGCTGCACCGATCGAGACGGCCTCCAGACCCGAACAGTTGACCCGGTATCTGAACACCGCAATTCCTAACGGCGACGCGGAATGCTGGGACTGTGTGTGGCTGCCGTACTGCGTGGGCGGCTGCCCGTATAAACGGCTGAACAATGAGAAGGAGTGTCTGCCCTACAAAAACTGCCCGGACAGATTTCTCCTCTCCCTGTATGAACGGATAAAAAGAGAAGGTGAAGCGCATGAACGTCTCGGCCGGCTCTGAGGATCGGATGCAGGAATCCCCCGCGCGGTTCCTGCCTCTGATCTCTACCGCGGAAATGACGCTTTCGCATCTTTGTTCTGCCGGAGACGAAGATGCCCGTGCGCTTTTTCGCGCGCTTGGGCTGAACGAGGATGA
>JAFYFK010000039.1 GCA_017543805.1 Bacillota bacterium
CGCTCAGGTTGGAATACTGCAGGGCCGAGATGCCGTAAATAGCCTCGAGCTCCGCTTTTGCCGCGCCGAGCGACAGCCTGTGGAAAATAACAAGGCAATACGCGAACAGGATCAGGATATAGCCTGACCAGCGGTAAAGACCTGATTTATTACGTGAAGACAAGATTCGGAACGATCCTTTCTGCTAAATATACTTTCTGATCAGTTCCAGGGCGGTCTTTGTGTCGCCCTCGTCGAGCCTTGTCGGTTCAGGTTCGATGCTGACACAGCCGTCCCAGCCGGCCTTTTTGATGGCGGCCATGGTCTCCGCGACCTCAGCTTCGTCGGAAGCCAGATACACGCCGCGCGAAAGGCCGCCGAGGTCCGTACTGACGTGCATGCTGCGGTTTTCGTCGAGATACTTTCCGATGTCGTCCCAGCTCTCGCCGTTGCGCTTCATATTGTAAAGATCCAGGATCAGATGCAGGTTCGGAAGCCCCAGCCTCTTTACCATAGCATAGCACTCAGCGGTATCGTTCAGATAGTTGCAGTAGCCGGGATGAACGCCCTCAAGCATAATGCCTATGCCGTAATCGGCTGCCTCGTTCGCGGTGATTGTAAGGAACTGCTCACACTGCGCGTCCGCCTCAGCCTTGTCGAAGCCTTCCGGAAGCTGGCGGGCTTTGGGCGAGCCTATTCCGATCTGCTCCACCCTGAGCATCTGCGCCCTTACGCACATAGCTCTGGCATAAGCCTTGACGGCAGCCGCGTCAAACCGGGGCCCGACGATAGCCGGAGACGCGCCGCAGTAGGAGCTGATCCTCCTTACCGGCAGCCCGACTTCCTCTGTCAGAACAACAAAATCCATAAAATCCTCCAGGCCGAAATCAAAGATCTGCCAGCCCAGCGCCTCAAAATAGTCATATCCGTCGTTAGCGATCTGCCGGTATTTTTCTACAGGTCCGCAGCATCCGATAAGCATAGGGGTCTCCTTTCAATACACAAATATTATTAATATGATATAATGTTTACAATGAAAATAGAAAGGATATTTTTATGAACCGCACAAAATTTTCTTTTAACGCTTTCATTCTGATAGTCATCCTTGTCGCAGCCGTTCTTTTTTTTGTAACCATTACTCTGACCGGCTTTTCAGACAGATCGGCGGTCAATCAGTATTTTCCGATCGAAGGAAGCGGTCTGGGCGTCAGGTATTCCGACAAGAAGGCCAACGGCATCTATATCGGCGAAGAGGATTATTCGAACGCTCTGGCGCTTGAAGGCGATTTCGGGCACGACTGGGGCGCCTGCGCCATCGGGAGTTCCCTTTATATCAACGAATACCGCACAAGCGACCTCAACCTTTTCTTCTGTGACCTGGACCTTGTGGACACCGGCAGCTTCTCAAAGCAGACGCTTTTTAAGAATACAATACTCCGCGGGCAGTGCGCCTCCGGCGAGCTCGTCTGCGTAAAAGATTACATCCCGACGGCAAGCAGTCCGGAAACAAATCCTCTTTGCGGTCTTTACAGATTTTCTTCCCAAGCTCTCTCCGACGGGCCGGAGATAATTTTCATCGATCCCGAAAACGCGGAGGTCGTCGGAAGCATGCCCTTTGACGGATCAGAAGACGGCTTTGAAGAAAAATACCTGAACAGGACTATGGAGGAGATATTGAAATGAAGATCAGCTTTGGAATAGAAGATAAAAAAAGACTGACCGGGGCCGGGACCTACGTCAAGGTATTTCAGGTATCTTCACTCGTTCTGGCCTGCTGCATGCTTCTGGCGTCGCAGTTTCCCCCGGTAATGCTGAAGCGCGGTCTTTTCTCCGCGCTGTTTGACCTTGCCGCAATGTCGCTCCCCAGAGCCTGGGTCTGGCTGCTTTCCTGCATCTACAGGGCAAGCTCCAAAGAAACGATACTGTTCTTTGCCCTTCTGGTCTTGGCGCTGGCCCTGGATATCGCGTTCAGAAAAATATCTGCCCGCAGTCCAAAAGCGGCGGAAAACATCCGAAAAGCGTTCGCTGTCCTTATAGCGGCAGACCTGGTAATACGCCTGCTGCCCTTCAGCTTCAACAGCGAATTCAGCTTTATAACAAACGCGGCAGGCTTCGCCGTGCGGCTCGCCTGCCTTGTATTGATAGTTTTGGATCTCAGAAAGAAATAACTGTCCCCGGTTTGTGCGCAGGGTGAAGCGGTCTATTTTTCCGCTTTCCCCTGCTGTTTTTTGTACAGCAGCCACGCAAGGCCAATGGTCACTGCGCCGCTTGGTATTATCATGAGGCTCGTCTGGCTTATGAGCGACGGGACGAACACAAACAGTAGCGTCATAAGGACCAGCGGCACCATCGCCAGCTTTATGTTCTTGCGGAAGTA
>JAFYFK010000301.1 GCA_017543805.1 Bacillota bacterium
GCGTTCGGGCATGTCGCAAAATGGCTGATATAGCCTTTCTCCATGCCTCTCGAGTTAATAAAAGCGGAGATCACTTTTCCGCTCTCCGTCACGACTTTACTGTCGCCGCGTTCGCTCGGATCGTATCTCACCGGCTGTGCGTCGCATGGGATCAAAGTGCCCCGGGACGTTCCGATGAATATGATGTCAGCGCCGCAGCTCCTGCATTTCGCCATCCTGTCCTCCTTTCCTTTTTTCAGCCTTCAACCTTGTCCCTGCTGGAGACGTTCGTCAGCAGCCAGGAACGGACGATCCGTCCGTCGGAGCTCACAAAATAAACGCGCCTTCCGTCGACCTCGATCCTGTCGCACTTGATGAACCAGACGCGGCCATCCTTAAGTTCGACCCGGACCAGCAGGTCCCACGGACGCTTGTTCCTTCCCATAAGCCCCTCCTATAAAATGTGCATCGGATTGAACGATGCATATAAAATGAAGAGCGCCACAAGGCAGAACCGGAAAAGCGTGACGGCTGCCTTGATACCTAACTTGCGAATGTTCGCCTTGCACTTTGCCCTGTTCCACTTGTAGCGCTTCATTCTTCCACCCCCATGAACTCGTCTGCTTTTGCCTGGCTGACATAGATCGTCTGCCCTTTGCGTCTCGGAGCCGTGCCGACAATGACCGAGACCTCGAGCGCCTTCTTACGGCTTATGCCGTAGCGCTCCCGAATCTGCTTGATCGTCAAAAACTTCGTGTCCATCTTTTCTCCCTTTCAGCCTTAATTCTTCAATTGAGAAGACATTGACCTCTTCCTTTCTGCCGTGTATAATAACGGCGTCATCTTTTTTTCAACCTCCTTTTAGGTTGAAGCACCCGCCAGAAGTAGTGAAGCTGGCGGGTTTTTTCATGCGCTTTTACTGCCTCCCTCATTTTCGCCGTAAAGCAAAGCCTTGACGGTGGTGCCCAGAACGTCTGCCACGCTGGAAAGCTTATCCGCAGCCGGGATGGTCTTGTCCCATTTGTAAATTGTTGACGATGTAAGTCCGGCAGATCTCTCCAGCTGCGCGATGTTGATCCCGCGCTCTTTGCATTTTTCCTTGATGTTGTGTAAAAGCATCATTTTCCTCCTATATGTGGCGGCTTGCTGTAAATCTGCAAATATGCTAAATTAGATTTGCGACAATCATTATTTTTTATGGCATATTGGCAGATTTACCCGCCGCGACTTTATTGTATGGGTAAATATGCCGATTGTCAAGATTAAATTTGCATTTTTGCCGACATGAAGATTGATAAGATTAAAAAGCTATGCGCTAAAGAAGGAATTGCAATTCCGGCATTAGAAAAAGCCGTTGGCCTGGGAGAAAGTGTGATTTATAAATGGGAGAAGAACGATCCCGGCATTGGACGCGTGAAAAAAGTCGCCGATTATTTCGGTGTGACCGTCAATGATCTGCTCGACTATCCCCCGGAAAGCACACTTTCCGAAGAAGAGAAGCAGCTGCTCCGATCGTTTCAAAAACTCAACGAAGACGGACAGGACAAGGTCATGGAATATATTCAGGACATCGCTCCGAGATATATAAAAAATCAAAGTTCTGAGCGTCTGGAAGAAGAAGCATGACTTATAAGCCAAAGGGAACTAAAAGGAGGCTCGCTAATGGCTACAAGATTCAGAAAAAGCATTAAAGTTGCGCCCGGCGTTAAGGTGAACCTAAACAAGAAGAGCGCCAGCATGACAATAGGAACAAAAGGAGCCCACATAACTAAGAGCACAAACGGGTCCACTACCAAGACGGCAGGAATCCCAGGTTCGGGGTTATCTTATGTTGACAGAAAAAGCGGTTCAAAACCGGCGCCCAAAACCCACGAAGAGAGCGTTTCGATTTTTGATTATATCGAAGAGCCTGTCGAAAATCCTTCGTTCATTTTTGGCGTAGCATATATAAAAATAATCTCCGGCATTGATGAAAACATTGCAAAGAAAATCGTGAAAGTGACCGTTATGGATTCAGAGATTTCTTTCAAAGGATATGACCAATCCACCCTGGCCCGCCTTCAGCTCACGAGTCTGCGCGGTGTAGATTTTTATTCCGAAGAGGTGACGGGGAAAATATTAAAAACACCGCGGAAGGTTTATCGTTTTAAATTAAAATATGAAACAAAAAAAGGAAATATAAAAGAAGTCGTCATGCAGCCCGTTGATTTAAGTGCATTCGGACAATTTTTTGAGGCTTTAAAAGAGGCTGTTGCTCAAATAAACCCCGCGGAGGAATAGCCATGCCCCGCGCGAGAAAGCTTCCGTCAGGCAACTGGCGGACACAAGGACATTTCACACACCCAGACGGACACGTTGAGCGCGGATCGTTCACGGCATCCACGCGCGTTGAATCTGAGCTGCAGGAACGGCAATGGCGGGCAGGCCTGGCAGAAGCAAAGGTCTCCAAGCCGTCCATGACGGTCGGCCAAGCTGTCGACAAATATATCGAGCTGTCTGCTCCGGCGCTCTCGCCGTCGACCGTACACCGCTACAGGCTAATGCGCGTGCACGCCTTCCCGGATCTGATGGCGCAGGATGCTTACGCCCTGACAGCTGAGACCGCGCAGCGGGCCGTCAACAAGGAAGGCGCACGGATCTCGAAGGGCAAGCCGTTATCTGCGAAGACCGTAGCCAATGAATGGGGATTGATCGCGACGGCCTTGAAGTCCGTCTGTGGCTCCGCGCCGTCTGTCAAGCTTCCAAAACTCCAGCGCGGTCGCCATGTGGAGCTCCCTGATCCGGCGGAAGTCATGGCAGCTGTCAAAGACACTGAGATCGAGCTGCCGGTGCTGCTGGCGCTCTGGCTGTCCTTCAGCATGTCGGAAGTGTTAGGCCTGCAGGCCGCAGACGTCGAAGGCGACCTGATCTCCATTAACCAGGTCAAGATTTACATGGGCTCGGAGCGCATCGAAAAGGACACTGCAAAGGTCGACACGCGCAAAAGAACGCACAAATTGCCCGCGTATTTGATGCGGTTGATAAAGAATACGGAAGCGTGGAAAAAGTACGCGGAAACGGGCGAAAATGGGCCGCTGGTGCCGTTTTCGGATTATAACTTGAGATATAGGCTCGATAAATGCCTGCAGGCTGCCGGCGTGCAGCGCGTAACCTTCCACCAGCTCCGGCACATGAATGCGTCCGTCATGCTGGCGCTAAACGTCCCGGACAAGTACGCGATGGAGCGCGGCGGCTGGAAGACTCCGCACACGATGAAGAGCGTATATCAGCACACTTTCTCAAAGGAGCGCCTGCAGGTCGATGAGGCCGTAAACGCCTACTTTGAGGCAAGACTGCACACGAACACTGCACACGAAGCCCTTCAAGGCATGAAAAATGGCGATTTGTAGAGCGTTCGATTCCCTCTGGGGACACCAGACAGCACTTTCCCGGAATTTCAACGATTCCGGGATTTTCTTTGCAATTTCAACGCTTCACGGCTCTTTGTTTTGCCTGTTCAAATTGTTCAGATTGTTCCATGTGTTCACAAAAAGCCGTATTATTTGCAAAAAGTGCACACGAAAGTGAACACGCGCTGAGGCGAAAAATCGCCCGAAAGAGAGGCTTTTATATCTCGGTCGATAATTTACCCGCCGAGAACAGGAAAAACGCAAAGCGCCGGAGAAACCCAGCCCAAAAACGAAAAAAGACGGAGCCGTCCAGCAGCCCCTGCTGGTGCTCCGTCTTTTCTCGTCAATCTATCTCGAAAGGAGGTGATGTATGCGCCCCTTAAGGGCCTGTGTTAGTGCCGTCGTCTTTCCCGTAATCGTCCTTGGCTTTCTGCGTCCCGAAATAGAAACCTATTATAACGGTGAAGATCGTCAGGAACTGCTCCGCGCTTACATTGCCCACAATGGACAGATAAGCAAAGACCAGCGTCAGGACAAGCGTAACGATCGACTTGACTGTGAGAAGATTCCTGAAGTTCATATTATTCCTCCATTCTGAGCGGCAGCCGGTCGACCTGGCTCATTAAAAGGTCGAGGTCCCCATTGCCGCCGAGTCCTGCGTGATAACTGTTGTGCATTTCGCGAAGGATCCTCCGGTCGTCGAGGTCGATGCTGCCGTCTTTGATGTAAGCCTGCCCCAGGAACCGGATGCGGTCATATAAGACCCACTTAAGGCCCGTCTTTATTGCCTTGACGTCCTCGCTTTCCGTGTCCTCGGTGTCATATTTGCGCTTCCGCTTCTGTCGGACCGCCTCGCCGATCTGGTTTATTATAGCGGCCACGGCTGAGCCGCCGCACATCCCGCCGATGATGGCGATTAGAACTGATTCACTCATTTCGCCCACCTCACTGCAAGAGCCCGAGGCGCTTGAGCACGACGAAAAACTCTTCGCGCAGCATGGAAGCCCTCGGAGCGTCAGCCATGCCGTCGCCGTTGCCGTCAGCTGCCGCGCCGACTTCCACGGCCTGCCTGCAGGCGTCTTCTGCATACCTGTCAACCGGAAGCGTCTTCGCATATTGGCGGGCCTTTTCCTCGAGCTTGTAAGCCTGCTCCGGTGTCATTTTCTCGATAAATTCATCAATGGTCATGTTCTCCACCTCGTTCTCAAAAGCCGGATTTTTGATGCATCCTCTGTAATGGTAGGCCGTGTTCATCCAATAACACCCGGAGCGCCAGTCGCCCTCGCCCTTGCGCCGCGTGTATTCGGCATAAACAAGGCCGTTCCATTCGCTGTCCGCCGTGACGACGGTCTCGTCGTCGAGGATTTCCTTGACGACGCAGCAATGTCCGGACGCGCCGTTCTTGCTCCAGATCATAAGCCCGCCAACGGTCGGCCGCTCTGTGACCTCGAGCCCTTCGCGCTCGGCTTCGGCGATCATAGCGTAAGGAGGCCGACTTCCTATCATCGTGAATTTTCTGCAGCTGTTTGATTCGTTCAGAAATCCGACGGCATAACCGACGCAATTCGGCAGCCGGTCGAGCCCCGGAGCTCCGGTCCGCTTTGCAGGTCGCACGCCTTTTGGCACATTGCCAACGATACACTCCGAAAAGCCGCCGGGCCTGCCGTTATAGTACGGGTTGCCCGCTGCGGGTCTTTTGATTTCTATCATGCCTGAGCCTCCAGTGCGTTGATTCTGGCGGTCAGGTTGCTGATAACTTTTGCAAGAGCGCCCTTCGCAAATTTTATGGTAATAGGACCGGCGTCCGCAAAGATGTTGTTCGTCCCTTCAAGAAGTTCAATGTCCTCTGCGTCGAGGATTATTGGGGAGGGGAGGGTGTCGAGCGGATATACCACATCTGCGCCTGAAACTAAAGCCGTAGCGTCTGCGGAAGAAGTGCCGAGGGGGAAGTAGCAATAAAGGGTAGAATCGACACGCCGACAAGTATAAGACCCGCCCGCCGTTGTGGGATTTAATGCGGAACAGAGGAAGTCTGCCGCAACCGCACCGCTTGTTGAGGGTGCGCCATCGAGTGGCAAAGTGCCAAAAGCGTTTACCGAGCCTTGCGAATAGGTTGAAAATCCTGTTATGGTTTTCTTTGCTTTTGTCGCTTGCAGACTATACTTTCCCCCGCCGATATAAGTTAGTGTTCCTCCATATACTGTTCCTTCGTCTGTCCAAGATACATCTATCTGTGAGCCGTTGTAGGCGTGATAGGTTGTGTCGGTTGAGGGGTAATTGAATGAAGCCGTTGTGCCTATGCTCGTATTGTAAAGATTTAAACGGACAAACGCCCCCTGTGCGGGAATGGTGACAACATCACTTTTTAAAGAAGTCTCCGAAAGGATAATACCGCCTATTACTTCCTTGTTACGGTCATAAAACACTCCTGTATAAAAAGAACTTGCCGCAACGCCATCAAGTAAGTAATAACTTTCCCCCGCTTTTACTTCTATAAAATCTGTCACAGACATAACTGACGAGTCTGCAAGTGCGCCTGTATTAGTTACACGTTTCCCCGCCGTAATGGTATTGGGATTTATAAGGTTTTTCCCGCAATCTGTAATCTTCGCCCCAGTCCAACCGCTTATTGGACATTCGTTGGAATAGGGTGCAAAGGTCGGGTCGCTCTCTGTGGCGGGTCTTATCATTGGGTAAAACATCAAATTGCTTGCGGTGTAATTCACAAAGCGAATGAATATCTTGCAAGTTGACGAGGGAATTGTATCAAGCGTTACGCCACTTCCCACATCTACCCCGAACGAAGAATAGGGCGCGGCGAGTAATGCGACATACATACAATATTTATTCGCACCGCCGTTTGCGGGACACCCGTTTAATACCATTCCCGAAAATGCGCTATAATCTCCGTTGGGAACAAGATAAAAGTCTGTTGTTATGGCAACAGTACCATTTGCTTTAACCCCTATAACATTTCCCGCCGAATCGGTCTGAACCTCAAACGACATTCCGTTGTTGTGGGTAAAAGTGTTTCCGTTCCATGTTCCCGCCGTGTTTGCGGTTTTAATGCTTAAAAGGGTTAACGGAAGTTTATTCTTCCCCCCTCCTGCGGGATAAGGCGCACTCTGTCCGTGTAAATCCTGCACGGGCTGGATGTCAACGACGAGCTCGTCGACAAGGACGGGATCGGCGTCTTCGATGGTCACGATGTCGCCGGAAGCCGTCTCCGGATCATAAAGGCTGTCAACGTCGTCCTTAAGAGCATCCAGCGCGGCCTGCTGCGCGGTGCTGACCGGCTTGTCGGCGTCGGAAGTGTTGTCGACGTTGCCGAGGCCGACCTGGGCCTTCGTTACCTGATGCGGGTTCGAATGGTCCGCAACATGCGAAGCAAGCCCGGTCCGGTTGGTCTCGATCTGCGCCACGCTTGCCGATGTGATCCCGGAATTGATGGCAGCCAGCTGCTCGGTAGTCAGCGGAGACTCGTTGACGCGATACTGCGCCGCCCATCCGTTATTGCTGCCGCCTTCCTCGAGCACATAGATATAACGCCAGGACTCGTCTTCGTGCGTCTCGTCGTCCGCAACATAAGCATAATCGTTATTTGAGACATAGTTCGGCGCGTCCGGATCTGTGGTCTGCCAGGGGACCGCCATCAGGGCCGCTCTGGTCTCGAAATTGCCGCGGAAGAACGCGCTGGACCTGTTTATAGAGTCGTCAACATATTCTTTGTCAGCGAGCTGATTCTGCGATGTAGCGGCAGCAGGAATGACCGCCTCGATGTCAGCGACGTCCGAAGCGATGGCCTGCTCCGCTGCATAAACGCCTCCGGAAGTGACGGGATTCTGGCTTCCCTGTGTCGGAGCCGAGTCGAAGGTCAGGACTTCCTGCGCGTTTATGTTCTGGCGAGCGTTCGCCTTCTGCTGCTCCGTCAGAGGCTGCAGCACGGTCAGATCGGTCCCGGGGATTCCCATGTCGTGAAAATCGAAATTGATATTCATGCCGTCTGCGGTGTATTCCGTCTGCACGTCCACATGCGGCGTTCCGACGTTGTTGTCAACCGTCGCCGTGACCTGGTTAATAGGTCCGGGATAGATAGTCAGCTGCCCGGTTATCCGCGGATAAAAATCAGTCGCATTATTAAAGCCAGCCATTAGATTACCTCCTTCGAAAGGGAATTTCCGATTATAGTGTTGTAGATCGTCGAAGAGCAGACGAGGAACGAGCCGCGCTTGAGGCGCAGCTGATAGCGTATGATGCTGCTCCAGTCGAAGCTGACAGTCTGCGGGATCTTGACGTAGTACATGTTGAAGCTTTCGTCGAGGGCAATGTCGCCGCCGGTCAGCGTGAACATGCAGTCGCCGATGGTCAGCTCGATCTCCGTGACGTCATTGTTGGCGACAAAGTCTGCCAGCGAGACGGTCGTCGAAGCCGATGTTTTGACCGTAAAATTAAGAAGCAGGAAGACCGCGTCCCCCTGCCGAATGAGCTCGTTCATTTTGCCCTCCTTAGTTAGAAACTTTATAAAGAAGCACTACGGCACCGTCAAAGCCGTCCTGTCCGTCGGATCCTTTTCCGCCGTTTCCGCCGTCATATCCTCGGCCGTCCTGGTTGTATGTTGCGCCTGATCCTGCGCCTGCGCCGCCTCCATTACCGCCTGCGCCGCCCTGGCCGTAAGTGCCGACGGCCTCCAGGAGAAGTGCATCCGCTCCATCGCCGCCCTTGCCTGGGTTCTCGTTAAAGTTGCCATCAATAACGCCGTTCTGGCCGTTTGCGCCGTTGTTTCCATAGGCTGCTCCGCCTCCGCCGCCTCCGCCTGCACCTCGAATTGTGCCAGTCGTCTTTTGTGCGTTCGTTCCCGGTGAGCCGCCAGCATA
>JAFYFK010000302.1 GCA_017543805.1 Bacillota bacterium
ATGAGGCGATGAGCATGGCTGTTGACTGCCTTGCCGGATATCTTTATACATCTTGGCAGGATGGGGAGGACGTGCCTCAACCGTCATCGATCAAGGATATTTCTCTGAGTAAGGTTGCCAGAGAGCTCGATTTCGATGATTTCGACGGATTTGTGACGATGGTTTCAGTTGATGTTATGGACTATGCGCGTTCACATTTCGAGAAATCGGTCAGGAAGACACTTACTATTCCCGCGTGGCTTGACAAAGCCGCCAGGGAAAAACACATCAACTTCTCACAAACTTTGCAGGAAGCGTTAATTGCAAAGATCAAAGTAATTAACTGACATCCCTGTACTTTGTCTGTAAATCTCTGAACATACTCTTTTGTCGGTTTTGTTGAAGGCGTTTGTTGTGGCAGGCAATGCCGTCAGGTGCCTGTAGCTGCCACAATTTTAGTGCATTTCTGTGGCGGTCACGCCTATCTGAATTACCTACTTACACAGGCCTTCGTGCCAAGGCTTGAAAACAGCCGGTTTTTCAACCTTTTTGTGTACATTGAAGACATTTGCGGCAAAGACTGCCACAACAATCCCCGTGAGGCATGTAAACGCTAATATAATGTAGGGCTAATCAGCTGGCTCCCTGCGGGGAGCCTGTTGGTTGATTGGATTTCAGGATTTTCAGCCGTCTTCGGAACATCTCGGAGACGGCTTTAAAATGGTCGTAATTATTCCTGGAAGCGATTTACAGACAAAATCGGCGATTTGGGTTGATTCCGTCTGTATAAAACCGATCGGAATCAATAAAATATTGGTTTTTCAGAGTCTTTGATTATCTGGACACGTTTAAGTCTGTGAAAATACAGACAGTTTTGGAGAAATGCCCGATGAATGTCTATTTATTTAACCAGATATTGTATCTGTTGCTGATTGGAAAATAATGCCACAGACAATATTCCCCTGAACTTTATATATTGTCTGTAAATCCCTGCCTGTGAGGGATTGGCGTCTTAAAGATAGTGTGGTCTGAATAATCGTGCGGGATAATCCATGAATACTTCAAAACGTTATGCAGCCAGCATACCAAAATAATAAGGAGATCCTATATATTTATCCGCCGTTTTACATGCTCCGGGTATTCGAGCTCAGGGTCTATGTCCGCGAGCGCTGGGCCGTATTCTCTTTCGACCGAGCCGCGGCTGAGGACCCACTGTTTGCCGAATTTTTTTATATCGATTCCTTCCTCGAAGCGTCCTGCTGCGATCGCTTTTCGTATTGTGCTTTCGTTGATGCCCCATCGGTCGGTTGCTTCCTTCATCGACAGCAAACCGTCGAAGGCTGACCGGACAGTTTCCCCGTTGTGCCAGATTTCTTCTGTGGACAGGTCGATCTCATCGCTCCAAATTATCCCGTACCCCTGTGCCCTGGCTTGCCTGAAGAGGGGAGGGTCATTCAGAAGCGTTTTAAAAACCGGATATTCTTCCGCAAGTTCTGTAAGGTCATATCGTTTAACGACGCCCTCCTGAAATGTGACTTCAATTGATGTTTCGTTTACACATTTCACGTTTACCGCTTTGTGAAAAACAAATCGCGCAGCTATTCCAGAGGCGGTATTTTTACTATGTTTCGTGTCTCCCATGACAGCAGCAGCTCCTCCCTGTGGATGTCAAGCCATTCATTAATCATTTCATAATAAATCACTGTAACGTGAAAATCAATATATTATATATGGTATATATTACAATATATGGTATTATTGTGTCAAGGCAATTTGCCGGTCGTCCGGATAGTCCGTCGCTTGCCCGGCTTTCGAAATTGATATAAAATATCTAAAGATTTGATAAAAAATGATTCAGGGGGCAGGAACTGATGAAGCTTACAATACTCGCGGGATCGCCGCGGAAAAACGGAAATACGAATTCGCTGCTTAAGGCATTTATAGAAGAGGCAGAGAAGCTTGGCGCGGAATACGAACGCTTTGACGCTTACGATATGAATGTCCACGGCTGCATTGCCTGCCGCGGCTGCCAGAAGGACTGGGAGCATTACAGCTGCGTGTTTGATGACGATTTCCACCCGGTCTACGATTCGGTGATGTCATCCGACGTTATACTCGTCGCAACGCCGATCTACGGCTGGTTCTGCCCAGGACCGCTCAAGAACATACTCGACCGCCTTATCTACAATTCCTGCATGTTTTACGGGGAAGAGAAGGGGCCTGCATTGTTTAAAGGCAAAAAGCTTTACATCCTCTGCACCTGCGGTTACGGGCCGGAAAAAGGCGCTTATGTCTTTGAAGAGGGCATGAAGATGTACTGCAAACACCTTAAGATGGAATACGACGGAATGCTCTGCGAGCGCGACCTAGGCTATGACAAGGTCTTTATGGACAATGAAAAAGCGCAGCATGCTGCCGGATTTGCGGCAAAGATCTTAGCTGCGCTGTGATGTTGATAATTACAGTGTTTTGATATACCGCTTCAGGGAGTCGTAGAAGTTTTCCCTGGGACCTGCCAGTATGACGACAACAGTACGTCCGTTTACGGTTATTATCGTATACGCAATTTCATAATTGACGCCGTTATAATAAATGTCATATCCAACTATCCCTGACAGATCGCCTGTTTTAGCCTTTCCGTCCAAAGAGCCTTCAGCGATCTGTTCTATAGTGGTCCGGAACAACTGCTTTAAATAAACATCTTTGATCTTTTTGATATACTTGCTTGCTGCAGGAAGATAAAGGATGTCAGCCATCAGTCGTCCTTTCTGCCGAAAACATCCTCATGAGTGTAGAATTCTCCTGTTCCCAGAGCAGCATTTTTTGCGTCCAGAAGCATGGCTTCGACAGCAGGGCGTATTTTTGCTCTTTCGTCCTTAAAAGCGTTTAACAGTTCCTCGCCTCCGAGGCCTCTGGAGATAAGGTCTCTGAGTATCTGTTCTGAAAAATCATCCACGGAAATGCTCTTGATCGGGCGGATGACAAGTTCTCCGTCGCCGAGGATACATTCAGCATAATCCGTAAAACAGAGGTCGTTAAAGAACTTCTGGGGAATAGTGATCTGCCTTTTTGATGAAATGCTTATGATTTTTTTTATCTCTGACATAAGTCCGTCTCCGTAATATAAAGCTGCGCTGTTATTGATCATTTTTGTTTTCCTTGTTTCTTTGTTACCAAGCAAATTATAATTCCGGGCTGGACACTTGTCAAATCTTTCGTGTTTTCAGCAAGATTAAAATAACATATAATGGAAATTGTGTCAAGCGTAAAATGGCAATAAAAGTTAAATTGCATAAATGAAAAAGCGCTGCATGCAGCGCTTTTTGCCGGAAAGATTATTAACAGCTGACTAAGTCTTACTGTTCGAAGTAGAATGTGCTGTCTTCGTCGAGGATCTGCAGGCTCAGGTAGACCGGAGCGCCGTCTTCGGTATCTATCAGGTCGGCGTCGTAATACAGGCTGCCGAAACCGAACTCGTCTTCGCTGCCGTCCTTGTAGACAGAGTAGGTATAGTCCTCACTGTTGAGTTCCCAGTTAAACTTCAGATCCTCGTCGTAATAGCCGGAGAGGGTGCCTGTGCCGTCTTCGTTGAACGACATCGTCATGTCGTAGAAATACCATGTGCTGCCGTTCATGACAGTGCTGTCGAGCGGAAGGGGAGTCAGGTTAAGGCCTTCCTCACCCGGATCGATGTCCGGATACACAGTCGGTTCCATAACTTCGCAGTCAATTAGGTCCACATCCTCAAACGCGACCGAATTGCTCTCTTCCTGTCCGAACTTGCAGCGGCTGAAGCTTATGTCCGCGTCCTCGCTTTCTCCGATATAGATCCCCCAGCCGTTGTCCTTAAACTCGCTGTTTACGAAATCCAGGAGGCCTGTGCAGCCGTAGATCTCCAGCGCGTCGCTTTCGCAGTCATGGATATTTACCTGCGACGCGGTGACGGTGTCGCAGTAATCGAAAGTGATGCCGGTCATTCCGCAGCCGTAGATGTCGAGGTCTTCGAGGTCGATGCCGCTGCACATGAGGAAGTACAGCACGCCCGCGGTGCAGCTGGCGCCGTCGCTGTGGCCGAGCGTGAGCCCGCTGAGATTCAGCCCGTTGCAGCTCTCAAACGAAAGCACGTTGGCGTAGCGCGGACTTACGGTCAAATGCGTGTTCTCGTGACCCGCTCCGCGAATGGTGACATCGCCCAGCCCTGAGAAGCAAATTCCGTTGCCGTCGTAATACTCCTGAATGACGGCGTGGGTGTGGGTGCTGTTCCACTGGTCCATGTCCTCACTGTCCGCGAATTTGCTTATGTCGTAGTTTCCTGGCTGAAGCTCTATGACCTGGGCGGTCTCAATGGCTTCCATCAGCTCTTTTACCGTGCTGACCCTGGTCACGCCGTCATCGGCCGGAGTCTCGACAGGTTCCGGCTCCACGGGCTCGGGAGCTGCCGGTTCTTCTTTTTTGCCGCAGCCGGCAAGAAGACCCAGCACCAGCACTAATGCAAGAAAAATCGAAAGATGTTTTTTCATTTGGATTTCCCCCTTTGATCGAGTTTTATTCCCCTGAGATATCTATTTAGCCTTAAAGTAAATGTCGGATTCGGCGTCGTACAGCGAGAGGCAGAGCTGGTAGGGGCCGTCTTCCTCCATTTTAAAGAAGGAGAGGACTCCTGCAGAATAGGTGCTTCCGTCCCAGAATATCTCCGCGTAGTCGCCGTATTCG
>JAFYFK010000303.1 GCA_017543805.1 Bacillota bacterium
GACCCGTGGGAGACTACCACGTTGATAGGTCGGAGGTGTAAGCATGGCGACATGTTGAGCTGACCGATACTAATAGGTCGAGCACTTGACCAATGGTTTAGAAGTGCATAATGCATTGTTCGGTTTTGAAGGTATAGCCTTCATAAGAAAAATAAAGATCCAGTGGTTATATCGTTGGGGTTACACCTGTTCCCATCTCGAACACAGTAGTTAAGCCCTTCAGAGCTGATGATACTTGGCGGGAAGCTGCCTGGGAAAGTAGGACGCCGCTGGTTTCTTTATTTTTTGATTTATTGAACAATTCTCCTGAAAGGCGTAAATCGCCTTTCTTTTTGTGTTATAATAATTTGTTAGTTTATGTTTACGGAGAAAGCGTATGTCGTATGAAACTGCAAGATACATACTGTGGGCTCTGATGTGTGTTCCTGTGCTGTGGCTCGGGCTGCATCTCATCAATTCAGTCATAAACGATACGCTGGACATAAAGCGCAGAAACGCCGCACGCAGAAAAAAGATCGCTGAGGAACGCAAACAGCAGGAACTCAGGGAATCCGAGAAACGGCGTTTTGAGACAGAATACAGAAGCAGAAGCAGAAGAGGCAGTCATGAATAAAGGACTTTTTATAAGCTTTGAGGGATCTGACGGGACGGGAAAATCTACTCAGGTAAGGCTTCTTACTGAGTATCTGCGGTCCGAAGGGTATGACGTGCTTCTTACGAGGGAACCCGGGGGAACTGTAATATCCGAAAGGATAAGAAATATCATCCTTGATCCTTCTACTCCCGAGATGGACGGTCACACGGAAGCGCTGCTCTACGCAGCATCAAGGGCGCAGCTTGTGGCGGAGGTGCTCAGGCCGGCCATAGAATCCGGGAAGATCGTCATCTGCGACAGATTCATGGATTCTTCCATAGCCTATCAGGGCTACGCGAGGGGCCTCGGGCAGGATACGATAAGGATGATAAACGAGTTTGCGGTCCACGGACTGCAGCCGGACATCACCTTCTTTATGGACCTTCCGCCGGAAAAAGCAATGCTGCGCGTGGAGAGCCAGGGTCACAAGGACCGCCTCGAAGCGGAGGACATGAACTTTCACGATAAGGTATATCAGGGCTTTAAGGAACTTTCCAGGTTCTATGACAAGCGCTATGTCAGAATAGACGCTTCCGAAAGCATAGAAGAAATATCAGAAAAGATCAGGCAGTATTTCAGGGATTATGTCGAGCGCAGGGACAGAGCATAACAGAATGATCGCGGAGCAGCTTTCAGGGCTGATTTCTTCGGGGCGTTTTGTGCACGCATTTCTATTCTGCGGGGGTGACAGATCCGCAAGGGAAGAGATCGGCGCCTGGTTTGCCAAAGCCCTGCTGTGTGAGGAAAAAAGCGGAAGACCCTGCGGAAGATGCCGTTCCTGCAGATCATTCGATTCCGGAAACAACGCGGACTTTATAGGGACAGGCCTTCCGGAAGGACGCGCCAGCATAGGCGTGGACAGCATCGCAGAGCTTCAGAAAAAGCTCAGCTTTAAGCCTGTAGGCGGCAAATATGTGGCTGTAATAAGCGACGCGGAGCTGATGACTGCAGCGGCTCAGAACAAGCTGCTCAAGACACTGGAGGAGCCTTCCGGAGAAGCGGTCATCATACTTCTTGCGGAGCGCAGGGACGCTATGCTGGACACAGTGCTCTCCCGCTGCAGCGTATACGTGCTGGAAGAGGCGGAAAAAGATGCTGATCCGGCGTTGCTGGAGGCCGCGGAAAGGCTGCACAGCCTTTTTGAGAGTGACGCGCCTTATTACAGGAAAAAAGAATGCCTGTCTCTGATCCTCGAAAGCAAGGAAGGGACAAAGGAACTTGCTCTGAACTTCCTGGATATTTTTGAGGACGTTTCGGCTGATGCCGCGGTAACAAAGGCGTCTGCGGCAGGAATGACGGCGGCGGAACTAGCCGAGACCGCGAGAAGACAGATAAAACAGGGGCACAGCGTGCCCTATACACTAAAACAGATGTGCCTTGGAATGAAGGCGCGGAGGTAGATATGGCAACAGTAGCAGGCGTCCGTTTCAAAACGGCCGGCAAGGTATATTATTTTGATCCACAGGACCTGGTAGTCTCGATAGGCGACGAGGTAATAGTTGAGACTTCCCGCGGTATCGAATTCGGCGAGGTCAGCTTCGGAAACACGGAGCTTTCCGACGAGAGCATTTCGTATCCCTTAAAGCCGATATTAAGGCTTGCCGATGACGTAGACAGGGTAAGGAACGCCGAAAACCAGAAGAAGAAGGACGGAGCGCTCAGGCTCTGCCAGGAGAAGATCGATAAGCACGGACTCGAGATGAAGCTCGTAGACGTCGAATACACCTTTGACGGAAGCAAGGTCATATTCTACTTTACCGCGGACGGCAGGGTGGACTTCCGTGAGCTCGTCAAGGACCTCGCGACAGTTTTCAGGATGAGGATAGAGCTCAGACAGATCGGAGTGCGCGACGAAGCCAAGATGATAGGCGGCTACGGCTGCTGCGGAAGGGATCTCTGCTGTCATTCCTGGCTTCCGGATTTTGCGCCTGTGTCGATCAAAATGGCAAAAGCCCAGAATCTTTCGCTCAACCCTCTTAAGATATCAGGCATCTGCGGAAGGCTGATGTGCTGCCTGCAGTTCGAGAACGAAGTTTATCTTAAGCAGAGAAAAGGCATGCCCGGAATAAGCGAGCGTATCACGACTCCTGACGGTCCGGCGATCGTTACCGATGTTGACATATTAGGGGATTCTGTAAAGTGCAGACTGATCCTGGAAGAGCGTAACGGAGACCGCCCGGAAAAGCTTGGGGCGGACATACTGAGCTTTGGAAAAGACGAGATAACCAGGGCGGAGAAGTACAGGGTCAAAGAAAAAGAGGAACAGCGCAAACAGCGCAGGAACAATCAGAACAGAAAAGGCTTTACCGAGGATATCGAGCTTACAGGCCTTACTGAAGAAGAGCTTATCGCTGAATTCGGGGACGAGGAATAATGGCTCTGAGGCGGGATGACATCGGTTTCGGAGGCTATACGCTGCTGCAGGACGATTCGGCCTTCTGCTATGGGGTCGACGCGGTGCTTCTGGCTGATCTTGCCAGGTGCGGACCGGCGGACAGGGTAATGGATCTCGGGACCGGCAACGGAATAGTTCCGCTTATTATACACGCAAGGTATACTCCGGCATCCATAACGGGCTTAGAGGTGCAAAACAGCGTCTTTGAGCTTGCTTTGGCCAACGTTTCGCATAATGAACTGTCCGACAGGATAAAGATTGTAAAATCGGATGTTTTGGATGTCCGCAGGCTATTCCCCGCGGAGAGTTTCACGGTCGTCACCTGCAATCCGCCATACACGGAAAAGGGCAGAGGCATACCGGGCAGCAACCCCGTGCTCTTTACCGCAAGGCACGAAACGACCGCCGCTTTTTCGGATTTCGCCGCAGCCGCGTCATGGCTGCTTCCAAAGGGAGGACGCTTCTGCGTGGTCCACAGGCCCTCAAGGCTGGCGGACATATTCGAAAGCTGCAGAGCCTGCGGTATGGAGCCGAAGATTCTCCGCATGGTGGCGCCTCACGCAGGGGCGGAAGCGAACATAGTGCTCGTCGAAACTGTAAAAGGCGCCGGTAAAGAGCTTAAAGTACTGCCCGAGCTCGTTGTCCGCAATGCGGACGGTTCCTATACGGACGAAATAGAAAAGATATACTGCAGGAAATAATTACAGAATAATAAAAAAGACCGCTTCCGGTCTTTTTTATATTGGAATCTTTGTCTTGGACCTGGAATGGGTTTGGGATTGGGATTGGGATAAGGATTGGGATTTGGGTTAGGTCTGTGGTCTAGAGATTTTTGATCTTCTTGATGCAGCTCCTGCAGATGTTCTTTCCTTCGTACTGAATTACATCAGATGCGTCGTTGCAGAAAATGCATGCCGGCTGATATTTACGAAGTATAATATCGTTGCCGTCTACATAGATCTCGATCGGATCATCTTCCTTGAGGTAGAATGTGTTCCTCAATTCCTTAGGTATAACGATTCTTCCAAGCTGGTCCAGCTTGCGTACGATTCCTGTAGCCTTCATTGTTTCCCTCCCATCTTTTAAAATTTTTTCAATACATTATAAACTGACTGCCATAAAATAGTCAAGTAAGCAACAGACGGAATTTGAGGGGATGGCGATTAATAATGGTTATATTGGACTATTTTCGCTCTCTTTTACCTTTTTTTGCGAGTCCTGCAAGGCTTGTCGCAGCGTTTACAAGGCTTGTGGTCGCTCCGACGACGCTCTGGTTTCCTTTTATTGCCCTGTTGACTCCTCCGAGCGCGTCCACGGTATCGTGAAGCGTGTCACCGAGGCCTTCGGTCTTTTCCTTTACGTCCTTAACGATGACTTCGGTCTCCGCGGTTATATTGGCGACGGATTTGAGAGTCGGAATAAGATTTTTCAGCACGACAGCCAGATAAACGAGCACGACTATTCCTGCTATGATAAGAAGTCCGAGAAGAAGTTCAGTAAGAGTGAGCGATATAGTCATTTTCACATTCCTCCACAAAAATACAAAGTATTGTATCGATTAACTAAATTATTCTATAAATTGCGGGATTTATCAAGTCTTTTCGCATTATAGTTTTTGACAACATGCATATTATTTTATATAATCTTATGGCTGATGACGGAGGCTTTGTTTTGGCAAAATTTATAGTAGAAAATTCCGGTCCCCTGGTGGGCGAGGTAGAAGTAAGCGGCGCTAAAAACGCTGTGCTGCCCATACTCGCGGCCACTCTTCTTACCGGGGACAAATGCGAAATATATGATGTTCCGAGACTTCGCGACGTAGACGTCATGTGCTCCATCTTAAGGGCAATGGGCGCAAAGGTCACGGAGAACTGGGACGAACACACCATCTGCGTTGAGGCGTCGGAGATAACTTCCTCCGAGGTCCCTTACGAGCTCGTAAAAAAAATGAGAGCTTCGTTTTTTGTCATGGGACCGCTGCTCGGGCGCACCGGCAAGACGACTATTACCATGCCGGGAGGCTGCTCAATAGGAAACCGCCCCATCGACCTCCATCTTAAAGGACTCAAAAAACTCGGAACAAGGATAATGATGGACCAGAACGGTTCGATCGACGGCATTGCCGATCACCTGAGCGGGTCTCTCATTTATCTGGACTTCCCGAGCGTCGGTGCCACCGAAAACATCATGATGGCCGCCGCGGTCGCCGAAGGGCAGACTGTCATAGAAAACGCCGCGGAGGAACCTGAAATAGTCGACCTGGCGAGCTTCCTCAACAAGATGGGAGCGGACATCAAGGGCGCCGGCACAGACACCATACGCATCAAGGGCGTAAAGGAACTCCACGGAGCCAAGCACGCGGTAATTCCGGACCGCATCGAGACCGGCACATTTATGGTCGCCGCGGCTATAACCAGAGGCGATGTTCTCATAAAGAACAGCATCCCCGGACATGTAATGCCGGTCATCGCAAAGCTTATGGAATGCGGTGCGGCTGTAAATGACGAAGTCGATGGCATACGCGTAAGGGGAGACCTTACGGATCTGGTCGCGACTAATATCAAGACGCTTCCTTATCCCGGATTCCCCACGGACATGCAGGCGCAGTTCATGGCTTTCCTGACGACTGTCGAAGGCGAGAGCAGCGTTATGGAGACGGTATTCGAGAACCGCTTTATGCATGTCGCGGAGCTTAACCGCATGGGGGCCAATATCAGAGTCGAAGACCGCAAGGCCTTCGTCCCCGGAAACAAACGTCCGCTTGTAGGAGCGCAGGTGGTCACGACGGACCTCAGGGCAGGCGCGGCGCTCGTGCTCGCAGGGCTCTACGCAAAGGGCCGCACGGAGGTCTCCGAGATCTACCACATAGAGCGTGGTTACGAAAACTTTGTTGAGAAATTCACAGCGTTGGGAGCAAAGATCATCCGCGTTGATGAAGAATAAATTTATCAGTATTTCTAAATACAAGTGAGGTAGAAGTAAATGTTCAAGATCGTAAGAAAAGACGAGCTTCGTCCCATGGTAACTCTCTACGAGATCGAAGCCCCGATGATCGCCAAAAAGGCTCATCCGGGACAGTTCATCATCCTTCGTGTTACCGAAGACGGCGAGCGCATCCCTCTTACTATCAGCCATATCGACCCTGTTAAGGGTACGATCTGCATAATAGTACAGACGGTTGGCTCCACCACGGAACAGCTCAAGCGCAAGCAGGCGGGAGATTTCCTCCCCGACGTAGTAGGACCGCTCGGAAAACCGACCGAGACCAAGGGCTTCAAGAAGGTCATGGTAGTCGGCGGCGGCGTAGGCTGCGCCATCGCTTATCCCGTACTCAAGCAGTTCCATGACGACGGCGCTGAAGTCCACGCTGTAGTAGGCTTCAGAAACAAGGATCTCGTTATCCTTGAGGACGACATCAGAGCCGCGAGCGACAAGCTCATCATCTGCACAGACGACGGTTCCTACGGCCGCAAGGGCGTAGTTACCGAAGCCATCAAGGAACTCATCGAAGCAGGAAACGAATACGACCAGGTATTCGCGGTTGGCCCGGCTATCATGATGAAGTTTGTATGCAAGACCACAGAGCCTTACGGCGTTAAGACCATCGTTTCCATGAGCCCGATCATGATCGACGGAACCGGAATGTGCGGCGGCTGCAGACTTTCCGTAGGCGGAGAGATGAAGTTTGCCTGCGTCGACGGTCCTGACTTTGACGGACATCTTATCGACTGGGACAACTCTATGGCAAGAGGCAGAATGTTTAAGGACTTCGAGCTCCACAAGCACGAAGAGACCTGCAACCTGTACAAGATGGAGGAGGCAAAATAAATGGCAAACATGGCACCTAAGAAAAACCCCATGCCGTCTCAGGACCCGCAGGTCCGCAGCACCAACTTTGACGAGGTAGCTCTCGGCTACACCGAGGAGATGGCTGTCGACGAAGCAAACCGCTGCCTCGGCTGCAAGACCAGGCCCTGCGTAGAGGGATGCCCCGTAAACATCAGCATTCCCGAATTTATCGCAAAGGTCCAGGAAAAGGACTACGAAGGCGCATACAAGATCATCACCCAGTCCAGCTCTCTGCCCGCTGTATGCGGAAGAGTCTGCCCGCAGGAATCCCAGTGCGAGGGCCGCTGCACCAGACTTAAGATGAAGGACGGCGAATCCGTAGGCATCGGCCGCCTTGAGCGTTTCGTAGCAGACTGGCACAACGAGCACAGCACCGAAAAGCCGGTCAAGCCGGCTTCCAACGGCCACAAGGTCGCTGTCATCGGTTCCGGCCCCGCAGGCCTCACCTGCGCAGGCGACCTCGCCAAGAAGGGTTACGACGTAACCATCTTCGAAGCTCTCCACACTCCGGGCGGCGTGCTCGTATACGGCATTCCGCAGTTCCGTCTCCCCAAGGAGATCGTTGCAAAGGAGATCGACGGACTCAAGGAGCTTGGCGTTAAGGTCATGACCGACACTATCGTCGGCCGCACCATCGACGTTGACGAACTCTTCACCGAAATGGGCTTTGAAGCTGTATTCATCGGCTCCGGCGCAGGCCTTCCGATGTTCATGAACATCCCCGGCGTAAACCATGTAGGCGTTCTTTCCGCGAACGAGTTCCTCACCCGCATCAACCTGATGAAGGCTTACAAGCCGGAATCCAACACCCCGATCGTCCACCCGAAGAAGGCGGTCATCGTAGGCGGCGGAAACGTTGCAATGGACGCTGCCCGCTGTGCCAAGAGACTCGGGGCAGAGGTGTTCGTAGTTTACAGAAGAGGCATGGAAGAGCTGCCCGCACGTAAGGAAGAAGTTGAGCATGCTATCGAAGAGGGCATCATCTTCAAGACTCTCTGCAATCCGGTAGAACTGCTGGCAGACGAGAACGGCAACGTCCGCGCCGCGCGCTGCATTAAGATGGAACTCGGCGAGCCCGACGCTTCCGGAAGACGCAGCCCCAAGGAAGTTCCGGGAAGCGAATTCGAGATCGAAGCCGACTGCGTCATCATGGCGCTCGGTACCTCCCCGAACCCGCTCATCCGCCACACCACCGAAGGCATCGAGTTCAACCGCAAGGGCGGAATCGTCGTAAACGAAGAGGGCGCTACCTCCCGTGAAGGCGTATACGCAGGCGGCGACGCTGTTACCGGCGCTGCTACCGTAATCCTTGCAATGGGTGCAGGCAAGACTGCAGCCAAGGGCATCGACGAGGCTCTCAGCAAGTAATTACCCGATCAACAGATCATTAAAGGGGCTCTGAACAATGGCTCCTTTTTTTATTACTCATTTTCAGAAAACTCTTGACTTTTTTAGTTAGAGGTGTCAAACTAAAGAGCGGTTAGAGAAGTCTAATGAATATTAGTTATATAAAATAAACATTAATATATTTTACATGCTATTAAATATGTCAAACAATTGCCCGCCGCGGGATGCCCGTTCCGCGGAAGATCGATCGAAAGGAGTTTAAAAATGAATTTACTGGAAGCTGAAGTCGGAAAGACTTACACGATAAAAGAGATCGATACCGATGACGACGAGATGAACGCTTTCCTGTTCCGCCTTGGATGCTACAGCGGGGAACCCATAACCGTCGTATCAAAGAAGAAAAAGAGCTGTGTTGCGGTCATAAAGGACGGCCGTTACAGCCTTGACGAGCTTTTATCCGAAGCGGTCATTATTTAATTTTTTATTTATAGAGGAGGAAGTTGTATGAGAATTGCATTTGCCGGCAACCCCAACAGCGGCAAGACCACGATGTACAATGCCCTTACAGGCAGGAGCGAAAAGGTCGGCAACTGGGGTGGCGTTACCGTAGGACGCAAGGAATATCCTATCAAGAATGAATTTACAAAGGGGACCGAGGCCATTGCGGTCGACCTTCCCGGCGCTTATTCGATGTCGCCGTTTACGCCTGAAGAGGGCATAACCAGCGAATATGTCCGCGACGAGCATCCCGATGCGATCATCAACATCGTGGACGCAACAAACCTGAGCAGAAGCCTTTTCTTTACTACCCAGCTGCTTGAGCTCGGAATCCCTGTAGTCGTAGCTCTTAACAAGGCCGACATCAACGAAAAGGAAAAGACCAGCATCGACGCGACGAAGCTCGAAAGCCTGCTGGGCTGCCCGGTAGTAAATACCACCGCGACAGAAAACAAGGGACTTGCCGAAGTAGTTGAAAAGGCGGTCGCGCTTAACGGAAAGAGTCAGAA
>JAFYFK010000304.1 GCA_017543805.1 Bacillota bacterium
ACCCAGTATTCCTGCGGCTACGACGAGTTCGAGAAGCGGCGGGACGCGAGACTTAGGCAGCAGATAAAGGAATACGAACTGCAGCAGGAGACCATCCGCCGGGAGGAGGAGATCATCCGCCGCTACCGTTCCTTCAACCGGGAAAAGAGCATAAAGGCCGCCGAGAGCCGCGAAAAGCGGCTGGAAAAGATAGAGCGGCTGGAAAAGCCCGTAAGCGACAAACACGTGCGCTTTTCCTTCTCCTGCCGCAGGCGCACGGGCGACGACGTGCTCATGATAAAAGGGCTCAAAAAGAGCTTTGACGGGCGGCCCCTGTTCGAGAACCTGGATCTGCACCTTAAAAGCGGCGACCGTGTGGCGATCATAGGCGCAAACGGCATAGGAAAGACCACCCTTCTGCGCATAATCCTCGGAAAGCTGGAGGCTGATTCCGGCATCGTGCGCTACGGCGTCAACGTGGTCCCGGGTTACTACGACCAGGGACAGTAGGAGCTCGACGAGAGCAGGACCGTGCTCGATGAGCTGCACAGCCGGTACCGCAAATACGATCAGACGCAGCTCAGGAAGCTGCTCGGAAACTTCCTCTTCCACGGCGACGATGTCTTCAAGACGGTAAGGGACCTGTCCGGCGGCGAAAAAGCAAGGCTCTCGCTGCTCAAGCTTATGATGTCCGGCGCCAATCTCCTTATTCTGGACGAGCCTACCAACCACCTGGACATCAAGGCAAAGGAAGTGTTTGAGGACGCGCTGCTGGATTTCCCCGGCACGATGATAATCGTCTCCCACGACAGATATCTTCTGAAGCGCATACCGACAGCCATACTCGAGCTGAACAGCGACGGGATCACGACCTTCCTCGGAAACTACGACTATTACAGCGAAAAGACCGCTGAGCTCAATTCGGGAAAATCGTACCTCAATGAGCTCGGAAGGATCAGCGGAAGCGCGGCGCTCAGGGAAGCCGAAGAGAACAAGGCAAAGACAAAGGAAGAGCGCGCCGCGGCAAGGCTTGCGGAAAAACAGCAGGCAGCGGAAAAGCGCCGGGCGGAGCGGCAGCTGGAAAAGGCCGAGCAGGACGTCAAAACGGCTGAGGAAGAGGTCAAAAGACTCGAGGCAGCCCTATGCGACCCCGCGGTATATTCCGACCCGCAGAAAGGCCGGCAGACAGCTCAGGAACTCGAAGAGGCAAAAGCGCGCCTGGATGAGTTTTATGAAGTTTGGATGGAATTAATGCAATAAACTTAAAAAAAGTACTTGCACAGAAATCACGACAATATATAATCATACGTGAGTTAACACTCATTAGTTTTTTTGAAACGGCAATATAGAAATTTATTATACGGAGGTCATTATGGTATTTGAAAGGATCCGCGAAATCATCGCAGAGCAGCTGAACATTGAGGATGTTGAGGAGATCACCATGGACACCAGTCTCATTAAGGATCTTGAGGCAGACTCTCTCGATGCGGTAGAAATCATTATGGCTATCGAGGACGAGTACGAGATCGAGATTCCCGAAGAGGAAGCTGAGCAGTTCCAGGTTGTCCGCAACCTCGTAAAGTACGTCGAAGACGAGATCAACTAATACGTCAGACAAAACACGGCAATACAAAAGCCCCCGGCACCGGGGGCTTGTTTTATTTCAGTAATCGGAGTTGAGAGCCATCTTTATGCGGTTTTCCATATAATACAGGGGCTCGTCCATAGCCGCGCTTGCCGCCGCGACGTCGTTATTCAATATTCCGTTGACTATGCCTTCGTGATACGGATTGATAACGTTCACTATATCCGAATACCTCTTCCAGACCTCTGACATCGAAAGGATGCCGACGCGCAGCGATTCGTGGAGCTCCATGAGCAGAGTGTTACGCGTAAATGACGCTATCACCTTGTGCAGCTCGTAGTCGGCTTCGAGATACGCGTCTATCTCTGCGCTGGTGCTGGCGTTTTTCTCACAGAGCTTGAGCTTTTCATACGCTTCCCTGAGCAGGCGCTTGTCCTGCTGGTTGGCGTTTTCCGCCGCGAGCTTTACTATGCCCAGCTCCAGTATGCGCCTTGTCTGCTGGATCTCGTTGTAATTGTAGACATTCAGCCTCTGGCGCGACTCTATGGAACCGAGCAGCGAAGACGGCCTGTTTACAAGGTAGGTCCCGCTTCCGGTCTTTGTGGAGGCAAGGCCCATCACCTCGAAGTACTGTATCGCCTTCTTGACGGTATTCCTGCTTACCTTGAACATCTCTGAAAGCTTGCGCTCGGACGGGTATTTCGAACCCGGCTTGAGCTCGTTCTTCTCTATAAGCTCGTTTATGTACGCTATTATCTCGTCTACCCGTCTGCGTTCTTCCACGGCGAGCTCCTCTCCTTACCAGTTTATCGCTTTTTTGATTATAGCATTTATAAAAAAGATGACAAGTTTAACTTGCGCATTGTGGTTGAGCCACTTTTGCAACTATTGCCTATACTAACAGGATTGTCTTGAGCTTATTCTAAAGCCTGCAGGCATTGATATTCCAGTCTTTATTCATTAGGAAACTTTATCGCGTCAGAATTTCCGTTGACATGCTTTAAAATTACTTGCTATAATATTTATGGTACATTTGGTTGAGCCACTTTGTTCGACCCGGTTAATTTAAGGAGGGAATAGAATGAAAAAAGTTATCAGTCTCGTTCTTTGCTTCGTGATGCTGCTCTCACTCGCAGCCTGCGGAGGAAAAACAAGCGCACCGGCAGCCAGCACGCCCGCGGCGAGCACTCCGGCAGCCAGCACACCTGCGGCAAGCACTCCGGCGCCTGCAGAGAAGATCGTTTTCAAGATCTCTCACCAGAACGCCATCACCCATCCGACACAGAAGGGCCTCGAAGCTTTCAAGACCCTGCTTGAAGAAAAGTCCGGCGGCACCATGAGCTGCGATATTTATGACAGCGCGGTGCTCGGAAACGACGACTCCAACCTCCAGCAGGTCATAGCAAACTCGCTCGACGCAGCCATGATAATGGGCTCCGACATCTGGCAGGGCTATGACAAGAGGGCCATGGTCGAGAACCTCCCCTTCGCTTTCTCCACTTACGATGAAGCCCGCGGCGCATGGGACGGCGCATTCGGCGACTACATGAAGGAAAATGTAATGGATCCCTGCGGCGGTCACGTAGTTGACTTCTGGGAAAACGGCTTCAGACATTTCACCAACAATGTAAGACCGCTCTATGTTCCCGAAGACTGCAAGGGCATCAAGTTCCGTACAGCAAACAACCCGCTCCGTCTTATGATGTTCGAAGGCTTCGGATCCTCCGCGATCGTACTCGCGTTCTCCGAGCTCTATACCGCAATGCAGCAGGGTACTGTTGACGGCGAGGAGAACCCGCTTTCCAACATCGTATCCTCCAGCTTCTATGAAGTTCAGAAGTACCTGTCCCTGTCCAACCACATCTACAGCACCTCGGTATTCGTATTCTCCGACAAGTGCTGGAACAGCCTCACTCCGGAACAGCAGCAGATCGTATTCGAGTGCGCTGAAGAGGCCAAGCAGGTCACCAGAGACATGACCCAGAACCTCGACGCCGATTACCTCAAGGTCTGCACCGACAACGGCATGGAAGTCAACGACATCGACGTTGAAGCATTCCGCAACGCTTCCGTTCCTGTATGGGATTACTACGTAAGCGAATTCGGCAACGACATCGTAGACCGCGTAAAGGCAGCTCAGCACAACTAAGCAGCCCGGTCAGGCTTTAGATCTAAGCTTCATAACTGATGGGGTCTTTGCCCTTAGCAAGGGCCCCATTATTTTTAAGGAAGGATTAAACGTGGATAAATTTAAGTGGCTGACAAAGGCGATAAGGATAGCATGCGCGGTGCTGATGGCATTCTGCGCCTGCATAGTCTTTGTTCAGGTGTTCAGGCGCTATATATTCGGTTCCGTTTTCAAATGGGCCGAAGAAGTAGCAATATTCTCGGTCATATGGATAACGTTCCTGGCTTCCGTGCTTTGTCTTAAAGACGGCGAGCATACGCGCATAGAGGTGTTCATCAACCTCTTCCCGCACAAAATACGCAAATGGATCGAGGTATTCGATTACCTTGTCTGCTTTGCTTTCATGATGATACTCTGCTATCACTCAGTGGATCTTCTGCGCATAAATGGCAACTTCCGCCCTGCCGCGTCCAATATTCCCATGAAGTTCGTATACAGCAGCATCATGGTGAGCGGTATACTTATGATTCCTTACTTCGCGATCCTCATCATCAACAAGATAAAGGAAAAAGATCCGAAACTGGCTGCGGCTGAGGAAACAGTAAAGGAGGTCGAGGGCTGATGTTAGGCACAATGTTCATAATATTCGTCGTCTGCATGATCCTCGCCATACCGGTAGGTTTTTCGATAGCCATAAGCGCGACAGCTTATCTGGTATTCGGCAACGGCATTCCGGTCTATAGCGTAGTCCAGAAGATGATCGACGGCATCAACTCGTTCTCTTATCTTGCGCTTCCGCTGTTCGTTCTTTCGGGAGCGATCATGATATACGGAGCAACCCCGCGCCTTATGCGCTTCGCGAACATGCTGCTCGGACGCCTTCCCGGCGGTCTGGGCGCCGCCGGCTGCCTTGCCTGCGGATTCTTCGGTGCGATATCCGGATCCGGCGTGGCGACCACGGCTTCCGTAGGCGCTATAGTCGGACCTGAAATGGTTGACCAGGG
>JAFYFK010000305.1 GCA_017543805.1 Bacillota bacterium
AGAGGGCAGGGTCCTTGTCGGGACCGTGGACCGCAGCAGGCTGTCAGGGGTCAGGGCGCTGTTTATCGCAGGGATAAACGACGGCATTCTCCCTTCGGACAGAGACGCCGAGGGCATACTCACCGAGGCTGAACAGGCCGAGCTCGAAAAGCGCAGCATAATACTGTCCAAAAGCCGTGAGATCATACGGCAGGAGGAGCTTCTTTCCGTTTACAGGACCTTCTGCGAGGCGTCTGACTTCCTCTGGCTCGGTTACTGCATGACGAATCCGGAAGGCGAGGACATTAAACCCTCGCCTCTTATAGACCAGGTCCTTTCCATGTTCCCGGGAATGTCCGCGGAAGCAGCAGGCGACGCACAGCTCGCCTACGTTCAGGCGCCGGGGCCCGCGTCGGCCCACATGACTGCGGCGTTCAGGGAATACCTTTCCGGCGAGGCGGAGAGCATATCCGACGTGTGGAAGCTCAGCTACAACAGCCTCAGGGATTCCGGGGATCCGCGGGCGGAGGCAGTGAGCGCCGGACTTCTTTATAAAAACGACGCAGGCAGGCTCGGCGCAAAGCGCGCGGCGGAGCTGTATTCCGCGGATGGCATGGCGGCGGTGCTGAGCCCGTCAAGGCTGGAGAGTTTCGCGTCCTGCCCCTTTAAGTATTTCGTAAATTACGGGCTCAGGCCATCGGAGCGGAAACCGTTCGAGCTGGAGAGCAGCGACATCGGCTCTGTTTACCACGGCTGCCTGCTCAGGTTCTGCGACAGGCTCAGCTCCGGCGCAAGAAGAGCCCGCGTGCCGATGAACGACCCCTCGTCCGACTGGATGCGCGTCACTAAAGAAGAAGTGTCTCAAATGATCGAAGATATCCTCGCCGAGATGGCGGAGACCGAATTTGACGGGCTGCTGTCCGCCGGGAGGAAGGAGATCTACCGTACCGGGCGCCTTCGCAAGACCTGCGCGGTATTTGCCTGGAACATCGTAGAACAGGTGCGCAAGGGAAAGATAGACCGCATGCTTTTCGAGAGCCGGTTCGGAAGAGGCAGGAAGCTTCCGCCGGTCACCGTCGGAACGCCTCTGGGAAACGTCAGCATCGAAGGCATTATCGACCGCGTCGACGTGATTTCCGCGGGAGATGCCGAGTACATAAAGATCATCGATTACAAGTCCGGTCCGAAAGTCTTCAGCCGTGAGGCGGCGGAGAAGGGGCTTGCGCTGCAGCTCAACATATACCTTGAGAGCGCGCTCGGAGCGGGGCTTGCGGATAAGCCCGCAGGCATGTTTTTCTTCAGTATACACGACCAGTCCGAGGCCGCGCGCCTTGCCGAGCTCGGACCGGGGGAACTGAGCGAAAAGCTCGCGGAAAAGCTGAGGACAGGTTTCAGGCTCAACGGCATTCTTGTCGGTGAGCAGCCTGTGGTCTACGCGATGGACAGCGATATCGCCGACGGCCGGGCTTCCGCGGTGCTCGGAGTCAGCTGGGACAAGAGCGGGGCGCTTAAGGACAGCGCCGCTACCCGCATGATCAGCAGGGAGGAATTTGACGAATTCCGGCAGACCGTGCGCAAGACCGTAAGCAGGCTCTGCGAAGAACTTGTTTCCGGGGACATCTCCATAGATCCGAAACGTCTCTACGGCGGAAAAGACATGACAGCCTGCACTTACTGCGATTACAGGTCTGTCTGCCTGTTTGAATAAACCGGAAAAGCGCAGGGTCATAAAGGGCTGTTTTTTATCAGAAAAGTATTGACAAAGTTTTAACAATCATATATATTTAGTTGTCACACTGACAGGACTATTTTTTCATGTGAATATACAGGAGGGGAACATGTTAACATCCGCAGAAATTCAGAAAATGTACAGCGAAAAGCTCGTCACGCTCGACGAGGCCGCAGCCCGCATCAAGGACGGCGACAGGGTATATGTCGGCGTAGGCGGCGGTGTATTCAAGGATCTCGACGACGCTCTCTCAAAGAGGATCAACAGCCTTAAGGGCGTTGAACTCGTTTCGCTCATCACATTCCCTGACCACGTATATAAATCCTTCAGCGAAAGCGAGGGCATTGAGCATGTCCGCTTCGCGTCCACCCAGTACACCGGTTATGACCGCGCTATGGCTGACGCAGGATGCAGCTGGTATGTTCCCATCATGTTCCGCGAGCTTCCCTCCTACTGGGACATCCCCGGAAACCAGTTCGACGCTGTAATGATCCAGGCCCGTCCCATGGACGCCCAGGGCAACTTCAACCTCGGACCCTGGGTCGGAGACGTCTTCAGCGCCATCCGCAATTCCAAGAAGGTCATCCTCGAGATCAACGAGAACGTTCCTTACTGCCACGGCATCCGCAATTATATAAACATCCAGGATGTCGACTGCTTCGCCATGGGCACCAACCCACTTCCGACAGAGCTCGTTTCCAAGCCCTTCGGAGATCTTGAGAGACAGATCGCGGGGCACATCGTTCCGCTCATCAAGGACGGTTCCGTGCTTCAGCTCGGCGTCGGCGCGCTTCCCAACTGTATCGGTTCCCTGCTCGGCGAATCCGACGTTAAGGACCTCTCCTGCTACACCGAAATGTTCGTAGACGCTTTCGTAGACCTCTACGAGGCAGGAAAGATCACCGGCAACCACAGCGCGGTCGACGGCAAGATGGTATTCACCTTCGCCGGCGGAAGCCGCAGGATGTACGATTTCCTCGACAACAACCAGCTCGCCTGCGTAGCTCCGGTTAACTTCGTCAATGACATCGAGCGCATCGCTTCCATGGATCGCTTCGTTTCCGTAAACGGATGCCTGCAGGTGGATATCTTCGGACAGGTCGCTGCCGAGACCATCGGCGCAAAGCACTTCTCCGGAACCGGCGGACAGATGGACTTCGTTCAGGGCGCGTTCAAGAGCCGCGAAGGCCAGAGCTTCATCGCGGTGTCTTCCACCAGAAAGCTCAAGGACGGCAGGCTCATCTCCAACATCATGCCGACCCTTCCGCAGGGAACCATCGTCACCACGCCGCGCAGCGCTACCCACTATGTTGCCACCGAGTACGGCGCGGTCAATCTCAAGGGCAAGAGCACACGCCAGCGCGCGGAGCTGCTCATCAGCATCGCTCATCCGGACTTCCGCGAAGAGCTTATCCAGGCAGCGGAGAGAATGGGCATCTGGAGCTCCAGCAAATTCACCGGCCTGTAAAGCAAATTATAAATTCTTTACCGGATCTCACAGAGAGGTCCGGTTTTTTAGTCCACTTTACATAAATGCTCTGAAATTGTATTATAAATAGATAATCAATCGGAGAATCTATGGAATTAGTTAAGCATTTAAAAAGCATAAGAGTCGCGCACAAGAAGAATACCGCGGGATTTGCCGTGGCAGCCCTGCCGCTGC
>JAFYFK010000306.1 GCA_017543805.1 Bacillota bacterium
AAAGAGATAAACACAATAACCATAAACCACAAAATACCCATCACAAAACACAGCGGCTCTCACCTGGGGTGCGTTCTTCGTAAAGAACCTGCTGCCCGTCACGCTCGGAAACATCATCGGCGGGGCAGGATTCGGCGCTCTCATGTGGTTTGCTCACGGAGACCGTTCATCCAAATAAAAAAAGTTTTATACTGCCCGCAAACTTATCGACAAAAAAGCCTGCGGGCGTATATAATATAAGGGCTATAAAAGATTTTTTCTGGCGATGGATCATCGCCGCAGAGTAGGATATGCGCATTAAGTGCTGACGGATGGGAAGTCGCCGTCGGACGAAGGCTTTGTCCATGTTGTATATCCGCTTCCGCTGCTGCATTACAGAGACAGGGTTCCTCTGATGCGGCAACAGCAGTATTACTGTTAATGCACTTCATCTGGAGGGTCTTGTCATGAAAACAAAACAGCTGGCAATCGACGCAATGCTCATTGCAATGTGCGCGGTACTCGGGTATGTAGCCATCGATCTGCAGGTCATAAAGGTCACGTTCGAGAGTCTGCCGATACTTATCGCGGCTCTGATGTTCGGACCTGTTGACGGAATGATCGTCGGCGGAGTCGGAACGCTGATCTATCAGCTCCTGCGCTACGGGGTCAGCCCCACGACGCTGCTCTGGATGGCTCCGTACATAATCTGCGGCTTTATCGTAGGTTATGTGGCAAAGAAGAACGATTTCAGGCTCAGCAATAAGCAGATAATGATCCTGGTCATCGTAAACGAGCTTCTGATAACCATCCTGAACACCGGCGTCATCTACCTGGACAGCAAGATATTCTATTACTACTTCCCGGGCATCATCACCGGGTCGCTGGTACCGAGGCTCATAGTATGCGTCGTAAAAGCCGCCGCGTTCGGCGCGCTGCTTCCGGTGCTGCTCAAGTCCGTACAGCGGGCTGTTAATAACTAAAAATGACATACGACGAAGCATTAGAGTTTATACACGCTGCCGACTGGAAGGGCAGCAACCTGGGGCTGGAAAGGATAAGCGAACTGTGCGCTCTCCTCGGCGATCCCCAGAAAAAACTGAAATTTGTGCATGTAGCGGGGACAAACGGCAAAGGCTCCACCTGCGCCATGCTCTCCGCTATACTTACGGCAGCCGGCTACAAGACCGGGCTGTTCACCTCGCCGCATCTTCAGCGCTATAACGAGCGTTTTAAGATAAACGGCGAAGATATTACCGACGAAGCCTTCTGCGAGGCCACAGAGACCGTAAAAAAGGCCTCAGAGGGCATGTCAGACGCCGCGACCGAGTTTGAACGCTGCACCGCCATAGGCCTCGAATACTTTGCGCAGCAGGGCTGCGACATCGTAGTCTTTGAGGTCGGCCTCGGCGGAAGACTGGATTCGACCAACGTTATCGACGCGCCGGAGGCAGCGGTCATAACAAACCTCGGGCTGGAGCACACGGAAGTGCTCGGCGACACGATCGAGCAGATAGCCGCGGAAAAGGCCGGAATAATAAAGCCCGGCTGCAGCGTTGTTCTTTATGCCCAGAGCCCTGAGGCGGAGGCTGTCGTAAAGCAGAAGGCCGCCGAATGCGGGTGCACTGTAAGCGTAACGGACCCGTCAGCTGAAAAGCTGCTGTCGGAGGACGTCTTCGGACAGCATATCGATTATAAAGACCGAAAGGACCTGGAACTGAAGCTGCTCGGCACCTACCAGTACAGCAACTGCGCTCTGGTGCTGGAGACTGTCGACGTGCTTAAGGCGTGCGGCTGGAACATTCCGGAGGAAGCCGTAAGGGAAGGCCTTCGGACCGTAAACTGGCCGGGACGTTTTGAAGTGCTTCAGAAGGAGCCGCTCATAATACTCGACGGGGCCCACAATCCCAACGGAGTGCAGGAGCTGGCGCACTGCATAGAGCGCTTCCTTCCGGGCAGAAAGCTCCGAGTCGTTATGGGAGTAATGGCGGATAAGGACCACGCGCAGATGATAGACATCATGGCGCCGTATGCCGAACGCTTCGTGGCGATGCAGCCGAAGTATTAACGCTCCATGAAATCGGACAAGCTTGCGGAGGAGATCGCTGAACGCACGGGACTTCCCGTGACGGACGCGGGTGACGTCGAGACAGGCGTCAGGACCGCTAAGATGATGGCAGACACCGAGCACCCGGTAGTCATATTCGGGTCGCTGTACCAGATCGGAGAGATAATGGATGCAATGGCGGGACGCTCCGCCTGCAGATAAATTGTTTTAAATAACAGGCGAAAGCCTAAGTTTATTGAGGAGGTAAAAAACAATGAAAGTAGGATTTTTAGGCTGCGGCGCTATGGGAAGCCTTTTCGC
>JAFYFK010000040.1 GCA_017543805.1 Bacillota bacterium
ACTGTCCTGGCGTTGATGCTCTCATATCCGCTTTGTTTTGCAATCTCAATAGCCGCATTTATGATCATGTCTTTCGTAATTCTTGTTTTGGGCGGCATACACATTTTTCTCCCTTCTGTTATATAACTATCGTTATGTAACATTAATTATAATACGTATTTTTCTGCGTTTTGTCAATAGAAAGCAAAAAAGTCCCCCAGAAATATTGGATATTTTCAGAATGTACTCTTCGCAGACTTCAATATACATTGCCCTATATTCGATTGAATTCGCCAGGTCCAAGGCATATACTGGTATTATATTAGATTGCAGAAAAAAAACTGCAACCGAAGCCGCGTTGCATACCGGAAAAAAGAGGATACTACAGTGGAAAGCAGCAATTTAAGCGTCTTCAGGGAATACGTCGACCGGATGAAGGAGATCCGTCTGCTCTCAACGCCGGACCTCGACAAGATCACGAATGCCGACGAGTACAGCAGACTTCTGGTGGACAATTTCTCTAAAATAGGAGAGATGGCCAGGGAGAACCGGAAGGTCATCGACGAATTCATAAAACCTTATCTTTCCAGGGATTCCAGAATAAACGAACATATCAAAGAGGAGCTTACCCTGTTCAGCGAACTCCTCGTAGAGGACAGCTCCAACGGGGAGGTCGACGCGCATCTCGCGGAGCTTCTGCACGATATGCTGATGATGAGCGAGATCGGTCCGGACGACGCCGCAGACGACAGCGCCCGGGTCATTGCCATGGCAAAGAAGGTAAGGCGCGACTATCTGATCGTCTCCGCGCTTTCCAGATACGACAACGAAGAGCTCCGCGAAGTCCGCAGCAGGGCCATCGAAAACGCAGAGCAGCTCGCGAAATATCTGGATAAAGAGAAATACATCGGTCTGAGCGAAGATGCAAAAGGCATGCTTCTGCAGCTCAATCTGATGAGCGCGCTTCTGTACGAAAACAATCTGCAGGCCATGCCTTCGGAGTACTGGCAGCCCTGCCTTGCCATATTGGACAGCGGATACGGGCGGCTCAGCGACCCCTTCTACCGCAGCAGCCTGCCGGACTATGACTGGGAAGCCTACGAGTTCCGGATCTATTACTACGCAAGCTTTCTGGCTTATTCGATACTGCCGGAGGACATCGCAAAAAGAGTGTACTCGTACGCTCAAAAAGCCCTCGCTTTTATCCGTCAAACCAGGAGCGAACTGATCCGCTCTGCCGTAAACGAAGAGCAGATGCGCGACCTCCTCTACATGGCCTCGGTGCAGGCAAAATACACCTCGGCAAGAGAAGCCTGCGATATGTTCTACAACGAATACCTGAAGGTCGACCGAAGCGATTACTCGATCACGGGGATCAACAAGAATCTGGATACGCCGTCGTCCTATCTTCTCATATCAAAGACAATGGACCTCGAGCTCAGCGAACGGGATTATGACAGGTACTACGAGATTGAAAAGAACATGCTCGACTACCTTTACCATATTCCGAAGCACAGCGACGTCTATATGAAGTGCATCACGCTCTTTATCAATCTGCCGCTCTATTTCCGGGAGGTCCCGAATGCTATGTCCATGGAGGACTTCTGCGTCAACGGCCTCGCCGCCACCCATCCGCCCACATACGTCCACGTAAACATGGTCGCAAGGCTTGCGGAATGCATGGCACGGCACCTGCTGAAGACGCAGCCGGAGCTGTTTATCGGCTTCCCGGGCTGTGAGACAGCAGAGGACGCCCTTGCATCCAAAGACCGCATCCTGAACTATACCTACAGAGCCTCCCTGTGTCACGACATCGGCAAGCTGTTCATCATCGATACGATCTCCATGTACGGCAGGGCCCTGCTTGACGACGAGTTCTCGATCATCAAAAACCACCCTGTGGTCGGAGCCGATATTGCCTTGGAGCATCCGTCCACACGCGATTACGCGGACGTCATAAAGGGCCATCACCTCTGGTACGACTGCTCCAGAGGCTATCCGGCAGGCTTCGACACCTTCAAAAGTCCGTACAAGACCGTCATCGACATCGTCCTTGCGGCGGACTGCCTCGACGCGGCAACGGATACCGTAGGCCGCAGCTACAACCGCGGCAAGACGTTCAGCGACTATGAAAAAGAAGTGCAGGAAGGAGCAGGCACACATTATGCGCCGTTCCTTGTGGATCTGTTCCAGGTTCCTGCACTTCGGGAGGATATCGAATACCTGCTGAGCGAAGGCCGCAGGACGCTCTACAGGGAAACTTTCCGCCTGCTGAAGCGGAACGAAGCCTGAGCATCCTCTCGTCGATGCGGCTCCTTTTTAAAACATCTACACTCCCAATATCATCAATAAAAATGGGGGCTTCAGCATGCTGAAGCCCCCACAGTTATAGTAGAGGAATAATGGTTAAATCGTTGAAATTGCAGTTTGGGAGAGGTATGCAATAACAAGTCGATTGTGTAAATGATGTCGTATTTGGTTGTTGATATATTCCAGATTATATTTTCAGCGTTTGGGGCAACGGGTATGGATGTACTGGAAAATGATTTTTGCCCCAAAGTGGAAAATATGAAGTTGCTGAATTACGGAAATTATTCCCACTCGACAGGACTTAACTGATTCCGTTTAGGAATTATTGTTCGTCCTGTTCGTGGTTCCTTTGATTATTTGATGTATCCATATTATCCAGCCTATCACCCCTCCTGTTATCATTTTGTTATCAGCGTTGATAACAGAGAAGGGGAACTGCTGCGGATAATAGCGTTGTGATTATACCAAAACACAACCCAATTTCAAGATGCCTTTAGGAAATACGATTATCTCTGGGAGACGGTGAACAGCGAATAGAAGTAACCCTTCTGCGCCATGAGATCATCAAAGGTCCCTTGTTCCGAAACCTCGCCGTTTTTCAGCGCGAACAGACCGGTACAGCGGCGGAGAATGCTTTCGTCCAGATCGTGGGTGAC
>JAFYFK010000041.1 GCA_017543805.1 Bacillota bacterium
GTCTTTCCGATAAGCTGATCCGCCGATGTATATATCTTTGCCATTTGATGTCTCCTTTCAGACAATTATTTCATTACCTCTACCAAACCGGTAGGTTGGTATGATAATACTCCCGCAAAAACAAAAAGTCAATATATAAGCATAAAAAAACGGCAGCTTTTTTACGGCTGCCGGATCTTTTACTCCTCCGCGGTCTCTTCGTCAGGAATCGCCGCGAGCGTCAGGACAAATACCGCAACAAACAGTATAAGCCCCGCGCTGAACCAGAATCTCTTTCCCATTTTTATACCTCCTCTGAGTAAAACGCGCATCCCCTGCGCGCGCCCCGTTTAACCTCGTAAAGGGCGGAATCGGCGTGCTTGAACACCGTGTCGGAATCCTCTTCCGGACGGGAGAACGCAACGCCGACGCTTATAGTAAAGCCCGGAAGATTGCTCCCCCTTCTGTTTCCGCCGCGTTCGAGTATCGAATTCAAATGACTTATTTTAGCGCTTATCGCGTTCCGCAGGACGTCCTCATTGCTCTTGAGTATGACCGCAAACTCGTCGCCGCCGATGCGGAAGACAAGGTCGTCCTCGCGGAAGATATCCGTAAGGCCGTGCGCGAATCTCTTCAGGACGATGTCGCCGACGTCGTGTCCGTAGGTATCGTTTATAGTCTTGAATTTATCCACGTCAACAAGGATAAGCGTGTAGCCTGTTCCTTCCAGTTCGCCGCAGAGCCGCGTGAACGCTCCGCGGTTGTACAGCCCCGTCAGAGGGTCGTGCTCGGCTTCGAACTTCAGCTCGGAGCTCTGCTTCATTACCTTTTCGAACAGGTCGTTAAACGAGGCTGCTACGTAGCGGACCTCGTAAGAGCCCTTCAGGGGCATGCTCTGCGTGTGCTTTATGCTTTTTACGGCATTCTCCAGCGGGCTTATGACCAGCGGATGCAGCAGGGCCATGAGCGCCATGGAAAATACGAGGACGAATACGATCAGGATGTACTGCAGGCCGTGCATATTGGTAAGGCTTGCGGCGTTTTCCTCCCTGTTCCTGACCATGGACTGCGTTATAAGGTCTATGCTTTTGTCGACCTTGCCCGAAATAACGTCCTTCGCCTTATGGTAATCGTCGCTGAACAGCATTTTCTGCGCGACGGCGAGCTGACTGTCCGCCTTTGCGTTCGCGTCCCATTCGGAGAGTTCTATCGATTGGAAGACTTCGGGGAACGAACGCAGATCGACGCCGGAGGATTCGATCTTGAGCCTTATGGCGTAGTATTCAGCCTCCTGAAGCGCAACCGACGCTTCCAGGGCTTCCTCGAGGGTCTGCGCGACCTCGGTATCGCCGAGACGTTCGCGGATGTCGTCTATGGCCGCTTCCCTTCTGCGGTCCGTTTCCACCTCCTGCACATACTGCGCGACGTAGTCAGGACTTCCCGTGACGACAAAGGAACGGGCGGCATCGGTGAGGTAATCCGACGCGGACTGAAGATCCCTGCAGCTCTGCAGGCATTCCGCCATCATCATCTCTTCCTCGCGGAAGGAATTCTGCGTTTCGGAATAAACATGCGAAACATAAATAAGCGCAAGCGAACTGACCGCAACAAACGCCGCGGTGATTATGCTTATTACCTTAAGCCTTACTCCTTTAATTGTGCTCCTGGATGTATCCGCCATTGATGTTTATGACCTTATTCGCAGATCGATCTGAGTTCCTCGAAAGCCGCTGCGGCTTTGCTGTAAAGTTCTGTGTAATCCATGTCCGTGCGCGCCCTCAGCAGCTCAGTCATCTCGGTGACCGGCTTAACAATGGGCGTAAGCGCGAGGTTGGACGCGACGCCCTTGAGCGCGTGCGCGTGCTCGAACGCCTTGTCGAGGTTCCCGGCGTCGAGAGCCTCTTTTAATCCGTAGATATTTTTATCGTTGACGACCATGCCGACGAGCTTGAGGTAAAAAGCCTCGTTGTTCATGCATCTGCTGAGCCCGTCTCCGATGTCAGCGCCGTATTCTTTCAGTTTTTCTACAGTAATCATTTCTTTGACCTAACTATCTGAGCAGGTTGAGCAGAGCTCCGAACAGTCCGGAATTATTGTTCTGCTGCTGGGGAGCAGGCTGGCTCTGGCCGCCGCCGAGAAGAGCTCCGAGCATAGAAGCGGAATTCCCGCCGCCGAGCATGCCGGACAGAAGTCCGGAAACAAGGGACGGGGAAGCGCTGGTG
Source organism: Bacillota bacterium (assembly GCA_017543805.1). Taxonomy (GTDB): domain Bacteria; phylum Bacillota; class Clostridia; order Peptostreptococcales; family Anaerovoracaceae; genus RGIG7041. Next base: position 2,202 of record JAFYFK010000041.1, read on the forward strand.
TTCTGCGCGCTTGCCTGGCTGTTGAGTTCCTGGCCGAGCTTGCTCATAAGAAGAGGAGCCGCCGCGGACATTACCTTTGCCGCTTCCTTCTGGGAAACGCCGGCCTTCTTGGCGATCTGCTTTACGATGTCGCTGCTCTGGTCCCCGAGCAGATGCTGTACGATCTTTGCGCCGTCTTCGAGGTCCGTGTGCTGGACAAAGGACGCGAGATCGGAAGTATCGTTTGCGGAGTGCGCAGTAAGAGCGTTAAGGAAGCCCGCGCTGGTATTTGAATTGGCGCTCTGGTTCTGCGCTCCGGCAAGGAGCATCGGAAGAGCCGCGCCGAGAATATTGCTTACGTCAGCGGAAGAAGAGTTTGTCGCGGAGCCTACGCTGTTGACATAGCTGGGCTGCATAAACGCGCCGAGTAACTGATTGAGATCCATTGTATCCTCCTATTTTACAGTGTCCATGTATATGAGTTTGCTTTCGCCGGGACGGGCCGTAAGGCCTCCCGTAACTACTACTATGTCGTCTTTCCCCGCAAGGCCTGTCTGCTTTGCCACATCCAGAGCCTTGGCGAAGAGTTCGTCGGTGCCGCCGTATTCGGGGACAAGCACAGGAATCACGTTCCAGGACAGATCCAGTTGTCTGTATGCCTTGCCGCTGCTCGTCATGCCGATTATCGGGGTCGGTGCGCGGAAGCGGCTGACCATGCGGCCTGTGCTTCCGGTCTTCGTGCACGCGACTATGCAGTCCGCGCCTGTGTCTATCGCCAGCTGGCACGCCGAATGCGACAGCGCGTCGACCAGGTTGGAGAGCTCGAAATATTCTTCGCGGAAGCGCCGCTCGTAGTCTGTGTTGCGTTCAGCGTCTTCCGCTATCGCGGCCATCGCGGCCACGGATTCCGCCGGATAGCTTCCCATGGCGCTCTCGCCGGAGAGCATTATTACGCTCGATCCGTCGAACACTGCGTTCGCGACGTCGGATATCTCCGCCCTCGTGGGACGCGGGTTGTTTATCATGGATTCCAGCATCTCCGTCGCGGTGACGGATATGCCGCCCTTCCTGCGGCAGAGGTTTATGAGCCTCTTCTGGATGGCCGGGACCTCAACGTAGGGGATCTCGACTCCGAGGTCTCCGCGCGCGACCATAAGGCCTTCGCAGTAGTCGAGTATGTCCGCGGCGCAGTCCACGCCGCTGCGGTTTTCTATCTTGGCGATGATCTGTATCTTCTCCCCGCCGTTTTCGTCGAGGAAGCTGCGCATGTCTATCATATCCTGCGCGGTGGAGACGAAGGACGCCGCCACAAAGTCAACGTCGTTCTTTATTCCGAAGAGCAGGTCGGCTTTGTCGGCATCGCTCAGGAACGGCTGCTTGAGCACCTTGCCCGGGAAGCTCATGCTCTTGCGGTTGCTGAGCTTTCCGCCGATAATGACCCTGCAGTTGAGCTCGGTGGCGCTGCGGCTTTCGACCTCAAACTTTACCAGGCCGTCGTTCACGAGTATGATGCTGCCCTCTTCCAGCTCCTGCGGAAGGTTCTTGTAGGATACGGAAACGCGCGTCTCATCGCCCTCGATATCCTCGGAGGTGAAGGTGAACATGTCGCCCGCGCTGAGCTCGATCTTTCCGTCCTTAAACATTCCAATCCGGAATTCCTGGCCCTTGGTGTCCAGCATTATCGGAAGCGGCCTGTTGAGCTTTGTGCGCAAGGCTTTGATCCTGTCGATGCGCGCCTGCTGTTCCTCGTGGCTGCCGTGCGAAAAATTGAGCCTGGCAACGTTCATGCCGCTTTCTATCATCCTGACCAGCACTTCCTCGGAATCCGACGCGGGGCCGAGAGTGCATATGATCTTTGTTTTCTTCATATGAAATTAAATTCTCCCAATAAATCTTCAAAGTACATTATAACGTCTAATAAATAAATTGTCATATTTTTTCAATAAAAAACCCGGCAGGACTTTCTTCACTGCCGGGTATGCGCTGCTGCGTATCTCAGCGTCGGGGTCTTATTTGCCGCTGATCAGGCTTTCCAGCGTTTCGAAGAGCGTCTCGGGCTTGAGCGGCTTGCTCAGGTGGGCGTCGAGGCCTGCCTGCAGGCTCCTCTGGACGTCCTCGTCGAAGGCGTTGGCGGTAAGGGCTATTATCGGGATCTTCTTCGCGTCCGCCCTGTCCATGGCGCGGATGTGCTGTGTCGCCTCAAGGCCGTCCATCTCAGGCATGCGTATATCCATCAGGATGGCATCGTAATAGCCATAGGTGCTGGAAGCGAATTTTTCGACAGCGGCCTTTCCGTTCTCCGCGCGGTCTGATTCGACATTCTTCATCCGGAGCATCATCTGGACTATCTCTGCGTTGATATCCACGTCCTCAGCCACAAGCACCCTGCAACCGGATATATCCTTCTTCTTCCCGGAATTCCTGATCCGCTTCAGATTCAGGGCCGATCTGAATTCCTCGATCACCGTGTTCGCAAACAGCGGCTTTGCGAGGAAACTGTCTACGCCGGCGCCGAGGGCTTCCTCAAGAACGTCGTCCCAGCGGTAAGCCGTGAGGATAATTATGGCGGTCTCGTCCCCGATTATCGCGCGCATGCGGCGTGTGGTCTCCACGCCGTCCATCTCCGGCATCTGCCAGTCGACCAGTATAAGGTTGTAGGGTTCCCGGCGCGCGTTGCGCACACGGACCATCTCCACAGCCTCCGCTCCGGACGGGGCCGTCTCCGCGCTGATCCCGACTTTCTCGAGCACCAGCCTGGCGTGCTCAC
>JAFYFK010000042.1 GCA_017543805.1 Bacillota bacterium
CGTTGTCGTACCCGTGACGATGTGCGCTTCGGTCACAAATGTCTCTTTCACCGAGCGGGATGCCTACGCGAGCGTGCAGCTTCCGCCTCCGCCCGTTGACGCCAGCGTCCCGGGCATACAGAGCATGACCGTCACATCTTCGGCTGAAGTCGCGATGGCGGGAGACAGGCTGCAGTTTACAGTCAAATTCGCCTGCGTGCCCGGAGCGGATCAGGAAGGCAGGACACTGAGCTTCAGCAGCGACGGCAGCTGCTTTAACATAGACGGCGCGAGCCTGTCTCTGACTGACGCCGCGGGCAGCCGCGTTTCAGGTTTTGAACTTGATACTGACCATATTGTCGTCCCGGAAAACGCGGGTATACTCACCGGATCGCTCATAGTTACCGGAAGGGCGGTCGGTTCCGATTCAGCTTACGCCGCTCTGCTTACGATAGCGGGTACTTCGGAGAACAGCCGCGCGCTGCGCTTCAGGACGAGATGTTCCATACAGACGTTTAAGGCGCAGATCCCGGATGTTATCCGCGACGGGCATGCCAGTCTGAACGGCCGCGGGACAGCCGGCGCCGTACTCACTGTAAAGGCTGTTTCCCAGACAGATCCTTCGCGCAGTGCGACCGCCAACATAGAAGTCGGCCGCTACGGATACTGGACCGGAGACGTGACCTATCCTGTTGACGGCGCCAGGCCGGATACATTTACAGTCACCATTAAGGACAGCGAAGGCAGACTTCTTGCCGAGGGCGAGACGGCCTATGAAGCTGACCAGGTGCTGCCGGAAAAGATAGTCATAACGACTTACATGAACGGCGCTAAGAATATAACCACCGGCTACCCCGGAAGCAAGAAGGACTTCGAGAGCCTTAACAACGCGGTACTGCAGTTCGGGCCGGACTATACGCATGTTCCGATCGAGGTGGAACTGACATTCAGCGACACTGATCCCGACGCCTACGGAATGACCGACGCGAGGAGGGTGCACGACCCTGAACTTGCGCTGAAGCTTCCGAATTACAATGACGGCGGAGGGCTCTGCTACGCCTTCTATCCGGTCGACACGCTGACCTATCATTACCATAATGACGATCTCGGTCTGGATATACCCAACGCGGTCTACAGCACAAAGTGGCTGGCGAGCTTCCCTGCGTTCCACTTCGGCAAGTTTGCCATAAGCTACGAACTGTTCGACGGGGAAGGGGATATTGATCTTCCGGCGCTCGACGACCATACGGACTTTTCGAAATATGTAATGAACTCCCTCGGGCTTACGAGCGCCGCGGCGCAGCAGTACAGAAACGCCCTTGTTGAGACGGGTAACTGGATCAACGGTTATGAGGGCGGAGAATATGCCCACACGGGTCACTATGAAGCCGAGGTGCTCTGGTCTGATCCGGGAATACAGATCAAGGATCTCGACAGCAGCGTGGTCAAAGCCGGCGCGGATCCGGAAATGTATCTTCTGAAGCCGGTCGAAGACGTCTCTGCGGAGTTTACCGTGGACGCGTCAATGAGCTGGAAGGCACTGGACTCCGGGGAATATGAGGACGCTGTCGCGGAGCTTACCCGAAAGCAGCCGGGTTATTCACAAAGTTATTCCAGCGCAAACAGCTTCATTAAGTATATCGACCGCTCGGCGGAGTATTCGATCGTCTACAATAACAGCGCCGATCCGGAAAGCAGGGGGACTTTCGATCTTAAGATATCGACAAGTTATACCGCGATAATAGATTCGGGCGTTCTCGGCGACGGCTCGCTGATGGATGACGGAGACTTCATTTCAAGAGGCTACATCATCAGCGAAAACGTGGATTCGACCGTTCTGGGCCTTACCGCAGAGCATGCCGGCGGGGTCGTGGATGATGTCCTGGAGCTTAGGGAAGGCGCTTCGACCATCCTCAGCAAGACTTACGCCAAGGTCGGCCTGAATGACCTTGCGGCGCAGGAAGCCAATATTGCCAAATGGAGTTCGAGACTGAGCACCGCGAGTACCGTCATAGGAGCAGCGACCAACGCTCTGTCCTTTGGAATGACTGTGCGCACGGAACTCACCGGCGAAAACAAGGCGATAATCGATCTCAACAGGATGGCTGCGGATTATAACAGGCGCATGCAGGACTATTGCGATAAGCTGCTCGCCAAGATAACCTGTTTCGACAGGAAAAACCATAACCAGAGGATCTCTTCAGAAATAGCGAACATCAAGGATGGGGCCCTGAACGAGATCGCGGCGATCCAGGCAAAATTCAAGGATATCTATGAAATGAACGGTTACATCGAGATCGCCGTTTCCGCGACGAGCTTCATTCCATGTCCGCCGTCTGTTCCCGGCGCCGCCGCGGTGCTGCAGTTCCTCGAAAAAGAGGCCCGGGCGAGCAACGAGGCCTTCAACGCCTTCCTCCAGATGAAGGAGATGGAGCAGGCCGCGCAGAAATACGAGAACAAGATGTACGAGGCCTTCAGGGGCTACGATCCTTCTCTCTGCGACCAGGTTCCTCCGATACAGCCTATTACGCGCGAGGTAAAAACGGTCGAGGTGGAGATCGAGCCGAAGAGGATACTCGACCCGTCAGGCGTGGTATATGAAGGAAGCCTGTCCTATCCGCTCGAGGGCGTTACCGTAACTATCGAGTATCTCGACAACGGTGAATGGAAGCAGTGGGATGAGGCTCCTCTCTACAACGACCAGAAACCGAGCTATACTACGGACCAGACCGGCTTCTACCGCTGGGACGTTCCCGACGGCAGGTGGCGCGTCAAGTATTATAAGGAAGGTTATAACGGCGGAGAGCCGGTAGTTTCCGGCGAAATGGATGTTCCTCCGATCTGGCTGGATGTAAATCAGGAAATGAGCAGCGCTGAACCCGCGGAGGGAACAGCGGCTGCAGATTCCGGAGGCGTGACGCTTACTTTCAGCAAACCGGTCAGGGCCGAAGACATAACTTCGGGCAAGGTCGTTCTGCTGAATGGCGGAACACCGGTCGAAGCGCCTGTGATAACGCTGAGCGACCAGGACGGAGAACTCGTCAGGACCGTCTACATCGCCGCCGCGCTTGAGAAGGGCATGGCGTACAGCGTGCAGGTGACAGGCGTCCGCACATATGCGGGCACCGTGAGCAGCTTCACCGCGGATGTGGACTTAAGCGATCTGTCGACCGTGGCGAAGGTGACAGCCAATGTTTCCGACGGCAGCACCGTGGGGTACGGCAGCTATCTCGAACTCACCAGCCCGACCGCCGGTGCCGAGATCTGGTACACCACCAACGGCGTCTGCCCGAAGGACGACGCGGAGAACCGCGTGAAATACGAAGGGCCGATACAGCTGACTGAAAGCGCGTATTATTTCCGCATAAGGGCTCTTAAAGACGGCGTCTGGTCCGCGGGCCTGCCGCTGCACATAACAGTCGTTCCGACTGACAAGCCGATAATGAGGTTCTCCGGAGTATCCTACGGAAGCAACAGCATCACGCTGGCAGCCGAGCTCGAGAATTACACAGGCAGCGATATAAACGGCCGCGTGTGCACGGCAGTGTATTATAAAGGCCAGATGATCGCTTCAGAGCTGTCTTCCGCCGTCGTTGCCGACCAGGGATACAACAGGGTGAGCCAGACTGTCCGCTGGACTGAGAGCGTCAGCGACCGCCAGGATCTGTCGGTCAGAATATTCTTCATCGACGCGGCAACCTTCAAGCCGCTCTGTGAGGCATCGACAGTCAAATAGAATAAAAGACCGGTTTTTCCGAATAATACAGGCTCCGGGTTCGTCAAAATGTACGGACCCGGAGTTTTATTCATGAAAAACATCAATATTCACTCAAATTTGCATAAAAATCTTTAATAATCCGCTTGACATCGAATAAATATGCATTTATAATCCCTGCATACTTAAAAACGAAAGGGACAATGCCCCGTCCCGTAAAATGAAACATAGAGAAGGAGAGATCAAAATGAAGAAGATTTTAGCACTCGCGCTCGCAGCCGTTATGGTATTCGCATTCGCAGCCTGCGGCAGCTCCAAGGACAGCGGCACCGCGGACAACCCCGCCGCAGCGTATGACAAATATGCCAAGGAATTCAAGACCGACGGCAAGAGCGGCACACTGACTGTAGCTCTTTCACCGGACTTTGCTCCCATGGAATTCTATGATATCGCCAAGCAGGGCGATGACGCCATCGTAGGCTTTGATGTACTGCTTGCAAAGTATCTGGCCCAGGAACTGGACATGACTCTTGCCCTTAAGCCCATGAGCTTCGACGCCTGCCAGGCAGCCGTACAGACCGGCAACGTGGATATCGCCATTTCCGGATTCTCCTGGACAGTGGAACGCGCCGAAAACTACGAGCTTTCCGATTGGTATGTTGCAGGCGACAACGAAACGCAGCAGTCTATAATCTGCCTTAAGGAGAACGCAGGCAAGTTCACCAAGCCCGAAGATTTCAAGGGTTATAAGATCGGCTATCAGGGCGCTTCCCTCCAGCAGGTACTGGTAGGCGAGACCTTCGGCGATATGCCCGATGTAGACACCAGTTATGTATTCGTAGATCTCGGCACTGCCGTTGAGGCGCTCAAGGCAAAGCAGGTCGACTTCCTCGCGGTAGCTCACGGCAACGGCGAATCCATCATGGCCAATGACAGCAACATCGACTTTACCGGCTTCGATTTCGAAGTAGATGATATTTATAAGAACAATGTCTGCCTGCTCCAGAAGGGCAACACCGAGCTTCTTGAAAAGGTCAACGCCGCTCTTGCCAAAGCCCTTTCCAATGACTATTACAGCGGATGGTATGACGCATCCAAGGTATATGCCGGAGTCTCTACCCTTGACGAACTGGGATTTGACGACGAGGGCAACAAGATCACCGAGTAATTGTTCCTGAACGTTATCTGAAACGGAGGAACGCATGACTCTGGGTAGTTTTTTGACCAATATCATAAACATCATGGCGAAGTACTGGCAGGTCTTCCTGCTGCGGGGCATAGGCTACACGCTTCTGCTCAGCATCATCGCCGTAGCAGGAGGCGCCTTTTTCGGCTCCATCTTCGCTCTGCTGAAGCGTTCGCGTATCGTAGTGTTTAAAGCCATCATCTCTGCGATCGTGTCAGTGGTGCGCGGCACTCCTATGCTGCTGCAGCTGTATATAGGCGTGTTCGTCTTCCCCATGATAATCCCCAAACTGGCATCGCTGCCATATATCTATTCCGTAACCATCGTGCTCATAATCAATTCCAGCGCCTACGTCTCGGAGATCATCCGCTCCGGGATCGAGGCGGTGGATCCCGGGCAGATGGAGGCGGCCCGCTCTCTGGGACTCACCCAGCACACCGCGATGCTTTCCATCGTGCTGCCGCAGGCGATCAAAAACATCCTGCCGGCCCTGGGCAACGAATTTATCATGGTCGTGAAGGAGACATCGCTTGCCTCCACATTCTTCGTAGGCGAGCTGATGACCTCATACCTGCTTGTTAAAGGCAACACCTACCTTACTATGGAGTGTCTCTTTATCGTCGGCGTGCTCTATTTCGCCCTCACCTTTATTCTTTCTAAGGGCCTTGCGGCGTGGGAAAGGAGGATGAAGGCACATGCTTGAAGTCAACGGTATCTATAAAAATTTCGGCGATCTTCAGGTGCTCAAGGGCGTGCATCTAAACGTTGAGAAAGGCGAAGTCGTATCCATTATCGGTGTGTCCGGCTCCGGCAAGTCCACACTGCTCAGGTGCATGAACCTTCTGGAAGAGCCTACATTCGGCGAGGTATGGATGGAAGGACGCCTTATGACTCCGGTAGATCCCTACCTGCACGAAGATGTGATCCGGGCCTCCAACACATTTAAGAAACTCGTCGCAGACGGTATGAACGATACTGATGCTATCCATAAGATCAAGGACGAGGACCTTTTAAAGGAGAAGCGTAAAGGCGCGGAAGGCGCGGAGTACGCTGCCCTGATGCAGAAAATATACGATGAAAACCACATCGACATAAATCTCGGCCGCCAGAAGATGGGGATGGTCTTCCAGAACTTCAACCTCTTCAACAACAAGACCGTGAAGGAGAACATAACCCTCGCGCCTGTCAAGATAGGTAAGCAGCGCCTTAAGGCTGCTAAAAAGAGAGGGGAGAAGACCGTAAAAACACCGGCGGACATTGAGGCTGAGGCGAACGCGCGGGCAATGCAGCTGCTTGAGCGCATCGGTCTGCAGGACAAGGCCGACGTTTATCCTTCGACCCTTTCCGGAGGGCAGCGCCAGCGTGTTGCCATCATCCGGGCTCTGGCAATGGATCCCGACGTCATGCTCTTTGACGAACCGACCTCTGCTTTAGATCCGGAGATGGTCGGCGAAGTGCTTGATCTGATCAAGGATCTGGTAAGAAGCGGCATGACCTCCGTCATCGTTACACACGAGATGGGCTTTGCCAAAGAGGTCTCCGACAGGGTGATATTCATGCATGACGGAGTCATCGCTGAAGAAGGCACTCCCGACCAGGTATTTAACCACACTAAGAATCCTCGCTGCAAGGAATTCCTGAGCAAGGTGCTTTATTAACGCCAGAACTATGGATCATTCAAAAGACGCAATAAAATACATCGAAGAAAATTCGGATAAATACATCGATATATCCCATAAGATATGGGGATACGCAGAGCTTTCTTTAAAAGAATACAAGAGCGCGGCGCTGTATACAGAAGCGCTCAGGGCTGAAGGCTTTGATGTTTCGGAAAATCTGGGCGGGATACCGACCGCCTTTTCCGGAAGCTTCGGAAGCGGAAAGCCTGTCATAGGCGTCCTTGCCGAGTTTGACGCGCTCTCGGGCCTGTCCCAGAAGGCCGGGCTCACCTGCAGGGAGCCTCTCGACGGGCAGAGCGCGACTGACAGCGGCCACGGCTGCGGTCACAATATGCTCGGAGCCGCGTCCTTCGGCGCGGCCTGCGCCATCAAAAATTATCTGAAACAAAGCGGTCACTCCGGAACTGTGATCTTCTATGGATGCCCCGGCGAGGAGGGTGGGGCAGCAAAAGCCTTCCTCGCCCGCGAGGGCGTCTGGAAATCGCTTGACGCGGCCATAACCTGGCATCCCGGCGATACCAACGAGGTCACTACCGGAACCTGCAATTCGTGCATACAGGTGCTGTACAAGTTCCACGGGGTAGCCGCGCACGCTGCCGGAAACCCGGAAATGGGCCGTTCCGCGCTGGACGCCGTAGAGCTCATGAACACCGGCGTGCAGTACCTGCGCGAACACATGAAGAGCGACTGCCGCATACACTACGCCATAACCAACGCGGGCGGAGCTTCTCCCAACGTGGTGCAGCCGGAGGCTCACGTTCTTTACATGGTTCGTTCCGTGGCTGTAGAGGATTCAGTAGCCCTGCAGGCCAGGGTCGACAAGATCGCCGAAGGCGCTGCCCTGATGACGGAGACGACTTACGAAAGGATCTTTGTCGACGGGACCGCGAACACAGTTCCCAACAGCGTCCTGGAGAAGCTGATGTACGAAAAGCTTCTTGAGGTGGGCGTCCCTGAATACACGGAAGAGGAATACGCTTTCGCGGAAGCTCTCAAAAAGACCTATCCGTCAAACGGGCTGCTCCCCGGGCTCGGAGCCCAGAAGGACGCGGAGATAGCGAGACAGGTCAGCGAAATGTCCGACAACGGAAACAAAGCTCTTAACGATTTTGTGCTTCCGTTCTACCACGGCGACGATTTCTCTCCCGGTTCGACCGACGTCGGCGATGTCAGCTGGCTTACGCCTACAGTGCAGTTCAATACCGCCTGCGAGCCGTCATGGGTTCCGGGGCATTCCTGGCAGATCGTCTCCTGCGGAGCTTCGTCCATAGGTGACAAGGGCATGCTTTATGCCGCGAGGGTGCTTGCGCTTGCCGGCATTGATCTCTTCGAAAAACCTGAGATCCTGGAAGCCGCGAAAGCAGAATTCAGGGTCAAGGCCGCAAAAGGCTACACCTGCCCGATCCCTCCGGACGCGGTCCCCTATGTTATAGAATAAGATTGCTTCATAAACCTCACTGCCCTGTGCGAAAAATTGTCAGAATGATAAATTTTTCGTTGACAGGGCCTTTTTCTTGTGTTACTTTTATTGGGTATCGCTATGCCTTTAGCAGGGCATCGCTGTATTAAAGTGTGAATAAACCGTTATCGCAACGGATAAACAACGGAGGAAAATATGAGGGTTAAGGTTACATTAGCATGCACCGAGTGCAAGCAGAGAAACTACGACACCATGAAGAACAAGAAGAACGATCCCGATCGTCTCGAGATGATGAAGTACTGCAAGTTCTGCAGGAAAGAGACTCTCCACAAAGAGACCAAATAGCGAAAGGACATCAAGACAATGGCAGACAATACCGCTGCAAAGGCTAAAAAGCCCGGAAGGATCAAGGAGTATTTCAAGGGCGTAAAGACCGAGCTCAAAAAGGTCATCTGGCCCACCAGAGAAGAGACCGTTAAGTATACCGGCATCGTTCTTGCCGTATGCGCTGCTTTTGCGCTGCTCTTCTGGCTCCTCGACACAGGATTCCTGTTCATTCTGCAGCAGGTCCTGAAGATCTCTTTATAATATAGGAGACTATCATGTCCGAAGACAAACTTTTGGATAAGGAAGAAATGCCGGAAACAGCCGAAGAACACAAGGTATCCGTCGCGAGAGAAAACGACGAGATCCCCGCAGGCTTTTTCAGGCGCAGCAAGGAAGCCAAATGGTATGTCGTTCATACCTATTCCGGCCACGAGAATAAGGTCAAGGTAAACCTTGAAAAACTGGTCGAGAACAGAGGCATGCAGGATCTCGTCCTGCAGGTCGTAGTTCCCACTGAGGAGCATGTCGAGTTCAAGGACAACGAGCGCAGGCTCAAGACCCGCAAGATGTTCCCCGGATACGTCATCGTAAAGATGATCGTGACCAACGAATCCTGGTACCTTGTCAGAAACACTCAGGGCGTTACCGGCTTCGTCGGACACGGTTCGGAACCGATTCCTCTCTCCGATGAGGAAGTCCGCAGGATGGGCATAGAAAAGACCGTCATCGACCTCAACATCGAGGCCGGCGACAGCGTAAAGGTCATTTCCGGTCCGTTCAAGGGATTCACCGGACTCGTAGAGGAAGTCAACGCAGACCGCCAGACCCTCAAGACCAAGGTCAACATGTTCGGAAGGGCAACCCCCGTCGAGCTCGAGTTCGACCAGGTCGACAAGCTGTAGTTCAATAAAACTTAATATAAAATAACGAAACAACTTCATCCGGAAGCTGGTTTCGTGGAAAGGAGCAAAAATGGCAAAGAAGATCGATGGCTATGTTAAGCTGCAGATTGCTGCCGGCGCAGCAACCCCTGCACCTCCTGTAGGACCCGCGCTCGGCCAGAAGGGCGTAAATATTATGGACTTCTGCAAGCAGTTTAACGCCAGAACGCAGGATCAGTCCGGCATGATCATCCCCGTGGTCATCACCGTCTACGCAGACAAGTCCTTTACTTTCGTCTGCAAGACCCCGCCCGCGGCAGTACTCATCAAGAAGGCTGCAGGACTTGAAAAAGCGTCAGGCGCACCCAACAAGACCAAGGTAGGGACCATCACTCTCGAGCAGGCAAAGCAGATCGCGCAGACCAAGATGCCGGACCTCAACGCAGCAAGCCTTGAGGCAGCTACCGAGATGATCAAGGGTACCGCCAGGAGCATGGGTATCGTCGTAACAGAGTAATCAGTGGGAGGCTGTTAAAGCCGTCAGTACCACAAGGAGGACAAAATGGCCAAAAGAGGCAAGAAGTATCAGAATGTTGTAAAGGCTTACAACAAGGCTGAACAGTATGACATCGACCCCGCGTTCGATCTCGTCGTAAAGACCGCGACCGCAAAGTTCGATGAGACCGTCGAAGCTCACTTCAGACTGGGCGTTGACGGAAGACACGCTGACCAGCAGGTCAGAGGCGCTATCGTTCTTCCGAACGGAACAGGCAAGACCAAGAAAGTGCTTGTTTTCGCTAAGGGCGACAAGGCTCACGAAGCCGAGGAAGCCGGCGCAGATTATGTAGGCGCTGAAGAGATGGCAGACAAGATCCGGACCGAGAACTGGTTCGACTTCGATGTAGTAGTTGCTACTCCGGACATGATGGGCGTCGTAGGACGTCTCGGTAAGATCCTGGGCCCCAAGGGCTTAATGCCTAACCCCAAGAGCGGAACCGTAACCATGGACCTCGTGAAGGCACTTCAGGAGATCAAAGCCGGTAAAGTCGAATATCGTCTGGACAAGCAGAACCTTATTCATGTACCGATCGGCAAGGTTTCTTTCGGACCGGAAAAGCTCAAGCAGAACTATTCCGCACTGATAGAAGCTATTGTTAAGGCAAAGCCCGCCGCAGCAAAGGGACAGTACATCAAGAGCGCTACCATCGCCACCACGATGGGCCCCGGCGTCAAGCTGAATCCCCAGAAACTGATGGGCTAAGGACATTAAAGGCCGGATCGCAACATCAAAACAGAATATAAAACTGTAGACAGCAGGTGCGCCAAGGCGCTTAATATCCAGCCGAGGTTACGATTCATAAAACAGAGCCTTTTCAGTCTACACATACCGAAAAGGCTTTCTTTAAGAAAGCCGGAAAGGAGAATAAATGTCAGTAGAGAACCTGAAGATCAAATCAGCTATCGTAGACGAGATCAAGGACAAGCTTGACAAGGCGCAGTCCGTCGTCGTACTTGACTATATGGGAACGACTGTAGAGCAGAACACTCAGATGAGAAACAAGCTTCGCGAAGCAGGCGTAGACTTCACTGTATACAAGAACACTCTTATCGCAAGAGCGATCGCGGGAACCAAATATGAAGGACTCAAGGATGTCCTCAACGGACCCAGCGCTCTGGCAGTAAGCTTTGACGACGCTGTAGCCCCTGCAAGAGTCCTCAAGGGATGCATCAAGGATTTCAACAAGATGGCCTTCAAGGCAGGCGTTGTTGAAGGAGTCCTTTACGACGCTGCAGGAGTTGAAGCTCTTGCGGACATCCCGTCCAGAGACGTTCTGATTGCCAAGTTCATGGGAAGCATTCAGTCCCCGATCGGCAAGGCAGTCCGTACATTCCAGGCTATTGCGGATGCAAAGGCAGAAGCATAATAAACAGATAATCATCCACTTTGTTAATTACGGAGGAATATAAAAATGACAAAGGAACAGATCATTGAGGCAATAAAGAACATGACCGTTCTTGAGCTCAACGAGCTCGTAAAGGCTTGCGAAGAGGAGTTCGGCGTATCCGCAGCAGCTCCCGTAGCAGTAGTAGCCGGCGGCGGCGAAGCTGCAGCAGCAGAAGTTAAGGACGAATTCGACGTAGTACTCGCTGCTATCGGCAACGAAAAGATCAAGGTCATCAAGGTCGTAAGAGAGATCACCGGCCTCGGACTTAAGGAAGCTAAGGACCTCGTAGACAACGCTCCGAAGACTCTCAAGGAAGCAGCTCCGACTGCAGAAGCAGAAGAGATCAAGAAGAAGCTCGAAGAAGTCGGCGCTACCGTAGAACTCAAGTAGTAACGACTCAAAAAAAGAATAGCAAAAGGGTTGTCCGCAGCGGACAACCCTTTTGGTGCTATTATTCCGATGGCATTAAACAGGCTGTCAAATATTTATATTTTTTGATAAATGCAGAGGAGGGAAAACAATGCCCCAACCCGTAAAAGTTGGCAGAAAAGAGCGCATGAGCTTTTCGACGATCGACGCCGTTCTGCCAATGCCTAACCTCATAGCGATACAGAAAGATTCCTACGATTGGTTTATCAACGAGGGTCTTGCTGAGGTTTTCGAAGACATATCCCCGATCAGGGACTATGCCGATAATCTTGCATTGGAGTTCATCGATCACTCTATTTCTGACGAGACCAAGTACGATCAGGAAGAATGCAAGGAACGGGATGCTACCTATGCAGCTCCTTTAAAGGTCAAGGTCCGCCTCATCAACCAGGAGACCGGCGAAGTCAAGGAGCAGGAGGTCTTTATGGGGGATTTCCCGATAATGACCGAAAAGGGAACGTTCATCTACAACGGCGCGGAGCGTGTCGTCGTTACCCAGCTGGTCCGTTCCCCCGGAGCTTACTATTCCGTCGTTGCGGACAAATCCAACAATAAGCTCTTCTCAACCCAGATCATACCGAACAGAGGAGCCTGGCTGGAATACGAAACAGATTCCGGCGAGGTACTTTCAGTGCGCGTAGACAGGACCAGAAAGCTGTCCATCACCGCTATACTGAGAGCTCTGTCTTACAGGTCCGTAGACGAAAAGGTCGAGTCTGAAAAGCGCAAGAACCCCGCCATCAGGGAGGAAGACCTGCGCAAGAAGGTCCGCCGCTACGGAGAATACAAGACCGACATCGCTGCTTCCTTCTATGAGGGCACTAACGAGGAGATCTTCGCCATATTCGGCGACGATCCGCGCCTTGCCGCCACCATCGCGAAGGATCCCACGACCAATTTCGATGAAGGTCTCAAGGAAATATACAGGAAATTAAGGCCCGGCGAACCGGCGACCTTCGAAAGCGCTTACGATCTTATCGAAGCTCTGTTCTTCGACGCGAAGCGCTACGATCTCGCGAAGGTGGGCCGTTACAAATACAACAAGAAGCTCGGACTCGCAAACCGCATAAACGGCTGCGTCCTGGCTGAGGATGTCGTCGATCCCGAGACCGGCGAGATCATCTTCGAAGCCGGCGCAAAGCTGTCCAGAGCTGACGCCGACCGCGTGGAGAACTCCGGCGTCGAGTACGTTTTCGTAAACAGCGTGCTCAATGACGGAACAAAGGTCAAGGTCATCGGAAACAACTTCGTTGCTGTTGAGCCGTTCATCGGCTTTGACCCGGAACCCTACAAGCTTCCGCGCAAGGTGTTCTACCCGGCCCTCAAGGCTCTGCTCGCCCAGTACGAAGAGCAGAACCCGAAGCCGAAGAAGGCCTCCAAAGCCGCAAAGCTTGAGAGCGAAAGATCTCTCGCGGCCTTCCTTTACGCAAACAGAAATCTGCTTTCACCGAAGCACATCATATTTGACGATATAATCGCGTCCATCAGCTATCTGCTCGGACTGCCCGAAGGCATCGGTACCACCGACGACATAGACCATCTGGGCAACAGAAGGCTCAGATCCGTAGGCGAGCTGCTTCAGAACCAGTTCCGCATCGGTCTCGCGAGGATGGAGAGAGTCGTCAAGGAGAGGATGACCATTCAGGACATCGAGGCTACCACTCCGCAGAACCTCATCAATATCCGTCCGGTAACGGCGGCTATCAAGGAGTTCTTCGGAAGTTCCCAGCTGTCCCAGTTCATGGACCAGACCAATCCTCTCGCCGAGCTCACTCACAAGAGAAGGTTCTCGGCTCTCGGTCCCGGCGGTCTTTCCAGGGAAAGAGCCGGATTCGAAGTCCGCGACGTACATCATTCGCACTACGGCCGCATGTGCCCGATCGAGACTCCTGAAGGTCCTAACATCGGACTTATCGGTTCTCTCACCACATACGGAGTCATCAACGAATACGGCTTCATCGAGACCCCGTACAGAAAGGTCGACAAGAAGACCGGCGTTGTGACAAAGGATATCGTATACCTGACCGCAGACGAGGAAGAACCTCTGATCATCGCCCAGGCAAACGAGGTCCTCGACGAGGACGGCCGCTTTGTCAACGCAATGGTCATGGCCAGAGGCGTCAACGGCGAGATCAACCTCTATCCGAGAGAAGTCGTCGACTGCATGGACGTTTCCCCGAAGCAGGTGGTTTCCATCGCTACCGCGATGATCCCCTTCCTGGAGAACGACGACGCTAACCGCGCCCTGATGGGCTCCAACATGCAGCGCCAGGCTGTACCTCTTCTGGTCACCGACGCTCCTGTGGTCGCTACCGGCGTGGAATATTCCGCGGCCCGCGACTCCGGCGTAGTCGTGCTCGCGAAGAACTCCGGCGTTGTCGAGTTCGTCGACGCGACCAGGATAGTGATCCGCACTGACGAAGGCTTCAGGGACGAATACAAGCTCCTCAAGTACAAGCGCTCCAACCAGGGCACCTGCATCAACCAGAAGCCCATCGTAAGCCACGGAGAGCACATCGAGGCAGGCGAGGTCATAGCTGACGGTCCTTCCACGGATCAGGGCGAGATTGCTCTCGGTAAGAACCTCCTCATCGGCTTCATGACCTGGGAAGGCTACAACTACGAGGACGCTGTAATACTTAATGAAAGACTCGTAATGGACGATGTCCTTACATCCATCCATATCGAGGAATACGAATCCGAAGCAAGGGACACCAAGCTCGGACCCGAAGAAATAACAAGAGATATCCCCAACGTCGGTGAAGACGCTCTCAAGGATCTCGACGAGGAAGGCATAATCCGCATCGGAGCGGAGGTCGACTCCTCTGATATCCTTGTCGGAAAGGTCACCCCGAAGGGCGAGACCGAGCTGACCGCTGAGGAAAGGCTCCTGCGCGCGATATTCGGCGAAAAGGCAAGGGAAGTCAGGGATACTTCGCTCAGAGTTCCCCACGGTGAGACCGGCATCGTCGTAGACGTAAAGGTCTTCTCAAGAGAGAACAACGACGAGCTGCCTCCCGGAGTCAACAAGCTTGTCCGCTGCTATATCGCGACCAAGAGAAAGATCAACGTCGGCGACAAGATGGCGGGACGCCACGGAAACAAGGGCGTTATCTCGCGCATCCTGCCGATAGAGGATATGCCGTTCATGGCGGACGGTACTCCGCTGCAGGTAATGCTCAATCCTCTGGGCGTACCTTCCCGTATGAACATCGGACAGGTACTTGAGGTCCACCTCGGACTCGCTGCCAGAAAGAAGGGCTGGTACATCTCCACGCCTGTATTCGACGGCGCTTCCGAGAACGACATAGTAGAACTGCTTGAGGAATGCGGTTATCCGAATTCCGGAAAGCTTACCTTAAGAGACGGCCGCACGGGCGACGAATTCGACAGCCCGGTAACCGTCGGATACATGTACATGCTGAAGCTGCACCATCTGGTCGACGACAAGATCCACGCCAGAAGCACCGGCCCGTACTCACTTGTTACTCAGCAGCCTCTGGGCGGCAAAGCCCAGTTCGGCGGACAGCGCTTCGGAGAAATGGAAGTCTGGGCCCTCGAAGCTTACGGCGCAGCCTATACGCTTCAGGAGATCCTGACCGTCAAGTCCGACGACGTCGTGGGACGTGTCAAGACCTACGAAGCCATCGTCAAGGACGAGAACATCCCGGAACCGGGCATCCCCGAGTCCTTCCGCGTACTCATCAAGGAAATGCAGAGCCTTGCGCTTGACGTCAAGGTCCTGAACGACCACGGAGACGAGATGGAGCTCAGAGATGAAGCCGATCTCGAGGCGATGACAAATATCAATCTGATCGAGCTCGAAGAGGAACGCAACAAGGAATTTGCGGGCGACGAATATTTCGAAGGCGATAACGGCTACACAGAACTGGATTCCGAGGGCGAGGAGATCGAACACGAACCCACCGAGGCGGATTTTGCCGAGGATATGCTCGAAGATGATTACGGTGATGAATAGTCAGAAAGGGGAATAATCTTGGATCTCAGCAATTTTGAAGCATTACAGATTAGCCTTGCTTCTACCGAGAAAATACGGAGCTGGTCACACGGCGAAGTTAAAAAACCCGAAACCATAAACTACAGGACACTCAAGCCCGAAAGAGACGGCCTGTTCTGCGAACGCATATTCGGACCGACCAAGGACTGGCAGTGCCACTGCGGAAAGTACAAGCGCATCCGCTACAAGGGGATAGTCTGCGACCGCTGCGGCGTTGAAGTAACAAAAGCCAAGGTAAGAAGAGAGCGCATGGGGCACATCGAACTGGCTACCCCGGTCTCTCATATCTGGTATTTCAAGGGCATCCCGAGCCGCATAGGTCTTGTCCTGGACCTCTCTCCGAGGAATCTCGAAAGAGTCCTGTACTTCGCGTCCTATATCGTTACCGACCCCGGCGACACGGATCTCGTCTACAAGGAGATCCTAACCGAGCAGCAGTACAGGGAAAAGCGCGACGAACTCGGCAACCGCTTCAAGGCGGGCATGGGCGCCGAGGCAGTGCGCCAGCTGCTCTGCGAGATCGACCTCGACGAGCAGTCCGAGACTCTGCACAAGGCTCTCAGGGAATCCCAGGGCCAGAAGAAGGTCAGGATCGTAAGACGTCTGGAAGTCATCGAGGCTATGCGCACTTCCGGCAACCGTCCGGAGTGGATGGTCATGGAAGTGGTTCCGGTCATTCCGCCGGATCTCCGTCCTATGGTACAGCTCGACGGCGGCAGATTCGCCACCTCCGACCTCAACGACCTTTACAGAAGGGTCATCAACAGAAACAACAGACTTAAGAGACTCCTTGAGCTCGGCGCGCCGGACATCATCGTCCGCAACGAAAAGCGCATGCTCCAGGAAGCAGTCGACGCCCTTATCGACAACGGCCGCCGCGGCAGACCCGTTACCGGTCCCGGTTCCAGGCCCCTCAAGTCCCTCAGCGACATGCTCAAGGGCAAACAGGGAAGATTCCGTCAGAACCTGCTCGGAAAGCGCGTAGACTATTCCGGACGTTCCGTAATCGTCGTCGGTCCTGAGCTTAAGTTCTACCAGTGCGGTCTTCCCAAGAAGATGGCTCTGGAGCTCTTTAAGCCGTTCATAATGAGCAAACTCGTCCAGAACGAGCAGGCTCACAATATCAAGGCAGCCAAGAGGATGGTCGAGAAGGTCCGTCCCGAGGTCTGGGACGTGCTCGACGAGGTAATCAAGGATCACCCCGTGCTCCTCAACCGCGCCCCGACACTGCACAGGCTCGGTATCCAGGCGTTTGAGCCGGTACTCGTGGAAGGCAAGGCTATCAAGCTGCATCCGCTCGTCTGCACCGCTTACAACGCGGACTTCGACGGCGACCAGATGGCAGTCCATGTGCCTCTTTCCGTCGAGGCTCAGGCTGAAGCCAGATTCCTTATGCTGTCCGTAAACAACATACTTGCTCCCAAGGACGGTTCCCCGATCACCACTCCGACCCAGGACATGATACTCGGCGCGTACTATCTGACCAATCCCGGCCCGAGCGACGAACAGCTCAGGAAGGAAAGCAAGGATACAAAGGGCGACGGCAAGATCTTTACCGATTACGACGAGATGCTCATGGCTTACCAGACCGGCGCCGTAGGCATCCACGCAAAGGTCAAGGTCCGCAAGACCCTCGGACCCGACGATTCCGGCAAGCTTGTCGAATCCACCGTCGGACGCTTCATCTACAACGAGGGCATTCCTCAGGATATCGGCTTTGTCAACAGGGACGAAGATCCCTACGGACTCGAGGTCGACTTCCTCTGCGGAAAGAAGCAGCTGACCAGCATAATCGACCACTGCTTCCGCGCTCACGGGAACACCGAGACCGTAAAGCTGCTCGACTATATCAAGGGAGCAGGCTTCAAATATTCCACCAAGGCAGCCGTATCCATCTCCATAGAGGACATGGCAAAGGCTCCGGACAAGGACGCCATAATCGAAAAGGCTCAGGAGAAGGTCGACAAGTACCAGGAATTCTACCGCCGCGGTATGATGAGCGATTCCGAGCGTTACGAGAAGGTCATCGAGATCTGGCATAAGACAACAGAAGACGTCGCGAACTCCCTAATGGATTCGCTCGACCACAGAAACAATCTGTTCATCATGGCAGACTCCGGCGCCCGCGGTTCCAAGAACCAGATCAAGCAGATAGGCGGTATGCGCGGACTTATGGGAAGCGCTACCGGTAAAACAATAGAAATACCGATCAAGGCTAACTTCCGTGAAGGCCTTACCGTTATGGAATACTTCATTTCCGCTAACGGCGCCAGAAAGGGTCTCGCCGATACGGCTCTCCGTACCGCGGACTCCGGTTACCTCACCAGACGTCTGGTCGATGTTTCGCACAACGTCATCGTACGCGAGGACGACTGCGGCACCGACGAAGGCATCGAGGTAAGGGCATTTACCGACGGCAAGGAAGTCATCGAGGCTCTCCGCCTGAGAGTCGTCGGAAGGACCGCTCTCGAAGACGTGGTCGATCCGAGGACCGGCGAAGTGATCGTCGAGGCAAACGAGGAGATCTCCGATTCCCAGGCTAAGGCGATCGAGGAAGCAGGCATCGAAGCTGTCAAGATCCGCTCGGTCATGACATGCAAGAGCCAGGTAGGCGTGTGCGCCAAGTGTTACGGCAGAAACCTCGCTACCGGCGAACCTGTCAATATCGGTGAAGCAGTCGGTATCATCGCCGCCCAGTCCATAGGCGAACCGGGTACACAGCTGACGATGCGTACATTCCACACCGGCGGCGTATCCGTCGCAGGAAACGACATCACCCAGGGTCTTCCCCGTGTAGAAGAGCTTTTCGAAGCGCGTAAGCCTAAGGGTATCGCGGAGATCTGCGAAGCGGACGGAACCGTGGTATCCATCGAAGCCCGTGACGACAACCGCACAGCGGTCACCATCCGCGGCGACGAGGAGAGAGTTTACGTCATTCCTTACGGCGCAAGGCTGCGCGTCTCCGAGGGAGACACCATCCACGCTGGCGAGGGCATTACCCGCGGACCTCTCAACCCGCACGACATCATGCGTCTGCAGGGCGTCGAGGGCGTTTACCAGTACCTCCTCAAGGAAGTACAGCGCGTATACAAGCAGCAGGGTGTTGACATCAACGACAAGCACATCGAGGTCATCGTAAGCCAGATGCTGTCCAAGTACCGCATCGAGGATCCGGGCGACACCGGCCTCCTGCCGGGCGGCCTCTACAGCCACATAGAACTCGACAAGGCAAACGAGACTGTCGGGCCCGACCAGGTCCCCGCTGACGGAAAGCGCATACTCCTCGGTATCACCAAGGCTTCGCTGGCCACGAATTCGTTCCTGTCCGCTGCCTCCTTCCAGGAGACCACCAGAGTCCTCACGGACGCTGCGATCAAGGGCAAGACCGACCACCTGCAGGGCCTCAAGGAGAACGTCATTATCGGTAAGCTCATTCCTGCCGGAACCGGCATGAAGCGCTACAGAAACATCGACATCGATTACGGCGTCAACACCGAATACATGGAGTCCTTCAACCTCAAGGATGTCGATTTCAGCGAGGATGTTCCTGAAGAGGAATACACCGAAGCGGAAAACGGCGCCGAGCTCGCCGAAGAGCTCGAAGAAACGGCTGAAGAGCCTGAAATTGCATAGCTTTAAAGCATTTTAATTATTGACATCAACAGGAAGGGTGTGATACACTCTTCCTGTTGTGTTTGTGCACGTTATTTTAAGGTGCGCAAAAAAGCAAAATACTTAAGAAAGGAGTATAAAACGAAGCATGCCTACAATTAACCAACTGGTTAGAGAAGGAAGGTCCAGATCGGTAAAGAAGTCGAACTCGCCTGCACTGCTCAAGGGAATGAACTCCATCAAGAGAGTCCCGACAGACATCAAGGCACCTCAGAAGAGGGGCGTTTGCACTTCCGTAAAGACTGTTACCCCGAAGAAGCCGAATTCCGCGCTCAGAAAAGTCGCCCGTGTTCGTCTTACCAACGGAATCGAAGTAACGGCTTACATCCCCGGCATCGGACATAACCTTCAGGAGCACAGCGTTGTTCTCATCCGCGGCGGCAGAGTAAAGGACCTCCCTGGTGTAAGATACCACATCGTAAGAGGAACTCTGGATACCGCAGGTGTAGCCAACAGAGGTCAGGCCCGTTCCAAGTACGGTGCAAAGAGACCCAAGGCTGCAAAGGCAAAGAAGTAGTTCTTTGTAAGCTCAGAATGTTATAACGATTAAGAGATTTCGGGATACGTGCCCATTTATATATAGATTTGGGCACCGCGGCATTTACAGTAATGTCGAGTACCGGATCCGAGTTTGCCGAGGTCCCGCGGCGAGAAGAAAAGCAGCTGAAACCGGGTCGCGCCGCAGATTGGCGCGCGGTATGCAGAGGTGCAGTATCGCGGGGATCGAAAGGCAGAAAGGGAAGAGAAGTGCCAAGAAGAGGAAATGTTCCCAAGAGGGAAGTACTTCCTGATCCCGTTTACGGCAGTGTTGTTGTTGCAAAGCTCATCAACAGTATCATGCTGGACGGAAAGAAGGGCGTCGCGCAGAAGATAGTATACGATGCCTTTGATCAGATCAAAAAAGTAACCGGAGAAGAACCCGTCGAAGTATTCGAGAAGGCTATGAACAACATCATGCCTCAGGTCGAAGTTAAGGCCAGAAGAGTCGGCGGCGCCAACTACCAGGTTCCTATCGAAGTCAGAGCCGACAGACGCCAGACCCTTGGTCTGCGCTGGCTCACCAAGTACACCAGAGCAAGAGGCGAACGCACTATGTCCGAGCGTCTCGCTAAGGAGCTCATGGACGCTGCAAACGGTCAGGGTGCATCCGTCAAGAAGAAGGAAGATACCCACAAGATGGCAGAAGCCAACAGAGCGTTTGCACACTACAGATTCTAGTCTGTACAGCGGTCACACCTATGTTGTTTAAATAGGAAAGGAGGAGACTCATGCCAAGAGAATTCGCGCTTGAACATTTACGAAATATCGGCATCATGGCTCACATCGACGCCGGCAAGACGACAACAACTGAGCGTATTCTGTTCTACACCGGTAAGACCCACAAGCTGGGAGAGACCCATGACGGCGCTGCCACCATGGACTGGATGGAGCAGGAGCAGGAGAGAGGCATCACCATCACCTCCGCTGCTACTACAGCTCAATGGAAGGACACGAGGATCAACATCATCGATACCCCGGGGCATGTAGACTTTACCGTAGAGGTCGAAAGATCCCTGCGCGTCCTGGACGGAGCCGTTACCGTGCTCTGCGCCAAGGGCGGAGTCGAGCCCCAGTCCGAGACAGTTTGGAGACAGGCCGAAAAGTACCAGGTCCCCAGGATGATCTTCATCAACAAGATGGACATCATGGGCGCAAATTTCTTCCATGTCCTCGACATGATAAGAGACAGGCTCAAGGCCAACGCCGTACCCGTTCAGCTCCCCATCGGAGCGGAAGCGGACTTTGTCGGTGAGATCGACCTCATCAAGATGAAGGCGGAGATCTACCACGACCAGCTCGGTACAACTATCGACGAGGCGGAGATCCCCGAAAATATGCGCGATATAGCTGAGGAGTATCACCAGAAGCTTATCGAATCCGTCGCAGAGACTGACGAAGAACTTATGGAAAAGTTCTTTGACGGAGAAGAGCTTACAGTAGCGGAGATCAAAGCCGCTATCCGCAAGCAGACCATCGCAAACAAGATGGTTCCCGTATTCTGCGGCTCCGCTTATAAAAACAAAGGCGTCCAGCTCCTGCTGGACGGCATCGTAGACTATATGCCCTCCCCGCTGGATATTCCACCCATCAAAGGCGTAAAACCCAAGAGCGGTGAAGAAGACGTGCGCAGGGCGGACGACAAGGAACCGTTCTCCGCGCTCGCGTTCAAGATAATGGCTGATCCGTTTATCGGAAAGCTCGCGTTCTTCAGGGTATATTCCGGAACCCTCGAAAGCGGTTCCTACGTCTACAACGCGACAAAGGGAAAGAGAGAACGCATCGGCCGCATCGTAAGGATGCACGCCAACCACAGAGAAGAGATCGACATGGTCTACGCCGGAGACATCGCCGCAGCGGTAGGTCTTAAGGACACCACCACAGGCGACACCCTCTGCAACGAAGGCCAGCAGATAATCCTCGAATCCATGGAGTTCCCGGATCCCGTTATCCAGATAGCTATCGAGCCCAAGACCAAGGCAGGTCTCGAAAAGATGGGTATCGCCCTCGCAAAGCTTGCTGAGGAAGACCCGACCTTCAAGACCTACACCGATCCCGACACCGGTCAGACCATCATCGCCGGTATGGGCGAGCTGCATCTGGAGATCATCGTCGACAGACTCCTTCGTGAATTCAAGGTCGAAGCCAACGTAGGCAAGCCTCAGGTATCCTACAAGGAAACGATCTCGAAGGAAGCGATCGTCGACAACAAATATGTAAAACAGTCCGGCGGACACGGTCAGTACGGCCATGTAAAGATCCGCATTTATCCGAGGGAAGCCGGTGCCGGTTACGAGTTCGTAAACTCCATCGTCGGCGGCGCCATCCCCAAGGAATACATTCCGAAGATCGACGAAGGTATTCAGGATGCAATGCATAACGGTCCGCTCGCAGGCTATCAGGTAGTCGATATGGGCGTTGAGCTCATCGACGGTTCGTACCACGAGGTCGACTCCTCGGATATGGCCTTCAAGATCGCCGCTTCCATGGCGTTCCGCGAAGCCGCTTCCAAGGCAGGCCCGGTCCTCCTGGAACCGGTCTTCAAGGTCGAAGTCACCGCGCCAGAAGAGTATATGGGCGACATCATCGGCGACATCAGCTCCAGAAGAGGCCGTATAGAAGGTACGGATATGTTTAACGGAGCGGTCTCTGTACACGCTATGGTACCGCTTTCTGAGATGTTCGGATATGCGACAGACCTCAGGTCTAAAACTCAGGGAAGAGGCGTCTACGTAATGCAGATGGACCACTTCGAGAAGCTTCCGGATTCTCTTTTAGACAAGATCAACAAGTAATGCTTATTGGAGGATAAGAAAACAATGGCAAAGGAAAAATTTGAAAGAACAAAGCCGCATGTCAACATCGGAACCATCGGCCACGTAGACCACGGCAAGACCACTCTTACCGCAGCTATCACCAAGGTGCTGGCCACCAGAATGCCTTCCCAGACCAACCAGATCGTCGACTTCGACAACATCGATAAGGCTCCGGAAGAAAGAGAAAGAGGCATCACCATCAACACCGC
>JAFYFK010000043.1 GCA_017543805.1 Bacillota bacterium
ACAAAAGAGATGGGACAAGCCCATCTCTTTTGTTATTGGCGGAGGACATGGGACTCGAACCCACGAGGCCTTTCAGCCCTACTCGCTTTCCAGGCGAGCTCCTTAGCCACTCGGTCAATCCTCCGCGGTAAGTTAAACAGTACCTTATTTTTGCGTACACGACAGTTTACAACAGCATCTGGGAAAAATCAAGCATAATATATTGAAAATCTTCGTTTTTTGTGTTATTCTCGCGTGGTATTACAGGAGGATAACTTTATGGAATTTGAATACAGACCGCACGGCGTGTGCTCTACCAATATCGCTTTCGAGATCGAGGACGGAAAGCTCCACAATGTCAGGTTCACCAGGGGCTGCAACGGCAACCTCAAGGCTATCGGCCTGCTGGTGGAAGGCAAGCACGCAGCGGAGGTTGCGGAAGTTTTAAAAGGCAATGACTGCAACGGCCGCGGGACTTCCTGCGCCGACCAGTTCTCCCAAGCTATTACCGCCGCCCTGGAGAAGATGCAGGCCCAGGCATAAGCATCACCGCAAAACAGCAGGGACTGTCCGGATCACCGGGCAGTCCCCTTTTTTATGTCCTTATCATGACTGTGATCGGGCGCGTCACCCGTCCCTATTTACTTACTTAACCACAGTCACCATTACGTATTCGCTGCTGATGTAATTATCGTATTTGTCCTTCAGCTGGATCTCCACTATCGCAAAGCCCGGCGCCACGCCCTTGATCGTCAGCGGGATGCTGTAGCTGCCGTTAAACCACTCGCCCCATTCGCAGCTGATTATGTCCTGGTAATCGTCGCAGATCCAGGTAAGCGTGTACTGGTCGACCTGGTCGAGATTGGCGATCACCGTGTAGCTGCGCCCCACCTGTGTTACAGCAATGGTACTGGAAAGCGAGAGCGTTACGTCGCTCGAAAACGCCGTGGGCTCGCTGCTGCGCTCGATTTCGTTTACAAGTTCCACGGGGATAGCAAGGTTGAGGCTCTGGGCGTAAGCCTCGGAGATAAACGCCGCGGTCACGCCGATGACCTCGCCTTTATCGTTGAGCAGAGCGCCGCCGCTGCTTCCCGGGGAGATGGGCGCGGTCGTCTGGATATAATCCACGCCGTCCATATTTCGCTTTACGTTGGAAATGATGCCCTGGGAGATCGTATTGTCGAAGCCGTACGGGCTGCCGATGGCATATACGGTCTGCCCTGCCTTGATATTCCTGCTGTCGCCGAAAGACAGGGTGTCAAACTCGCTGCCGTCGACCTTTATTATCGCCAGGTCGTTGGCTCCGTCGCTGCCCAGGATCCCTGTGATCTCATAGGATATTCCGTCCGTTGTAACGGCCTTGGCGGAATGAGCGCCGTAAATTACATGGTAATTGGTGACAGCTGTTCCGTTCGGGTCGATAAAGAAGCCGCTGCCGCTTCCGATGGATTCGCCGCCGGCGTCGAACAGGTCGATGTAGAAGACCGCTCCGGCGCATTTTTCGGATATCTGCTCGGCGTTGAGTACAGACGGCACCTCGGCAAAGGTGGTCTCGACGCGCAGGCTCTTATCCGCCATCCTCGTCACAAGCGCCGCGACAGCTCCTCTGGTGATAAACGAATCCGGCGTAAACGTTCCGTATTTATCGTTGCCGACAAGCACGCCGGCTCTGTACAGTTTATAAACGTAAGGTGCGTAGCTCCTGCTCATCGGAACGTCTGGGATCTTTCCGTCCTCGAGCTGGTTGACTTCCGGAAGCGCCTCGTCCGGCAGAGCCCCTGCCATTATCTTAGCGTAGTCAGCGCGGGTGCAGTCTCTGCTGTAATCCGCGTAGCCCTCTGAAATAATCCCGTTTTCCAGCGCGTAATCCAGCTGCGCCTTGTACCAGGGGTCGCCTTCCTTATGCTCAAACACAGCCTGCCCGGTGTAGTAAATGCTCCTTATGCGGGCCGCCATTACTATAGCCTCGGCTATGCTCACGTTTCCCTTCATATTGAAGTCGGTATCGGTTTTACCGTACATGAGGCCGAGCCTGTACGCGCTTGCTATGTTCTTCTCAAAATTGTGACCGGCCGGAACGTCGGTAAACTGCCCGGTATATTCCCTGGAAGCCGAGAAGTTCTGAAGCGATCCTTCGCTTTCCGCAAAGGCAGCGACAGGCACAAGGCTGAGCGCCAGGACCAGGGCAAGCAGTATAACAGTATTTTTTTTCTTCATTTTGACACCTTCGTAAGTTTACAAGCCGACTTCCTGTTATATATAATATATTATAATTATTATAGCAGAAAGCAGACCGCATTTAATCAAAAATGAACAGAAAAAGATTATTTGACATAATTGAAAAAGCCGAGGTCAAGGACACCGCGAGCAAGATCTACGACACATTCATGATCGTGATCATCGCCCTGAGCCTCATTCCCATGGCTTACAAAACAGAGACCCCCATCCTTAAGATGCTGGACAGGATCACCGTCGTCGTATTTATAATCGACTACCTGCTGCGATGGTACACTGCGGACTACAAGTTCAACGAGCATTCGGCGATGTCCTTTGTGCGCTATCCGATCTCGGCAATGGCAATAATAGACCTGCTGTCCATAATCCCGTCGCTGGGCATCTTCAACGCCAGCCTGCGCATGATCCGCATACTAAAAGCGCTCCGGGTCATAAGGATTTTCAAGGCCGCCCGCTACTTCCGCAGTCTCGCCATAATCGGAGACGTCTTCAGGGCTTCCAAAGGCCCGCTGACCGCGGTCGTATCGCTCGCCGCCGTCTACATAATCGTCTCTGCGCTGGTCGTCTACAACGTTGAGCCGGATACCTTCGACAGCTTTTTCGAGGCAGTCTACTACTCAACAGTTTCCCTGACCACCGTCGGTTACGGCGACATCTATCCTGTATCGGTCATCGGAAGATTCTTCTCGATGGTATCCTCGGTCTTCGGGATCGCGATAATCGCCCTCCCCTCCGGCATCAT
>JAFYFK010000044.1 GCA_017543805.1 Bacillota bacterium
CGAAAAAGGCGGAAAGCCCGCGAGGTACTTCGCGACGGACATCTGCGACGGCTGCGCGATGCTGCACGACGGAATGAATTACATCCTGGCGTCCCGCGAAGCCATAGCCAACATGGTCGAGATGCACGCAAACGCAGTCCCCTGGGACGGAATGATACTCTGCTCCAGCTGCGACAAATCAATCCCGGCGCACCTTAAGGCTGCCGCGAGGATGAACATTCCGGCCATCTTTATGCCGGGCGGCTCCATGCGCCCAGGCCCCAACATGACCACATCCATACTTTCCGGAGATATCTCGCTGCGCGAAAGACGCGCCGGCGCGGTGACTGAAGAAGAAATTATGGACTATAAGCGCACCGGCTGCCCGTCCGTCGGCGCGTGCACCTTCCTCGGAACAGCGTCCACCATGCAGTGCATCGCGGAAGCGATCGGCATGACCCTCCCGGGCGCGGCTCTTGTCCCGGCCACGATGAGGGACATGATACAGTACTCCCGCGCCGCCGGAAGAAAAATAATGGAGCTTGCGGAAAAGGACATCACGCCGGCAAAGATAATGACCCCGGCGGCATTCCGCAACGCAATAATAGTCCACAGCGCCATCGGCGGATCCACAAACGCCACGCTGCATCTGCCGTCGATAGCGAGAGAACTCGGCTACGAGCTGCCGATAGAGCTGTTTGACGAGATCAATCACATCACCCCGCACATCGGAAACATCTATCCGTCGGGCGCGCAGCTTACCGAAGCGTTCTGGTTCGCCGGCGGCATCCCCATGATACAGTGGGAGCTCAGGGACATGCTCGACCTCGACGTCATGACAGTCACCGGAAAGACCCTCGGAGAAAATCTTGAGGAGCTCGCGGCGTCCAACTGGTTCGACAAGAAGCTCGGATACCTGGCAAATTACGGCTTAAAGCGCGAAGACGTGATATTCCCGAGGGAAAAGGTCACAGAGATCGGTTCCGTCGCGATCCTCAAGGGAAATATCGCGCCGGAAGGCAGCGTGGTCAAGTACTCCGCCTGCGCCGAAAACCAGCGCGAGGTCATAAACGCAAGGGCAAGAGTATTCAACCACGAAGAAGAAGCCTATGACGCGGTCGCGAACGGACAGATCGTTCCGGGCGACGTCATAGTCATCCGCTACGAAGGCCCAAGAGGCTGCGGAATGCCTGAAATGCTCGCAACCACGGAAGCGATCGTCTGCGACGAAAAGATCAACGGATCCGTCGCGCTGATCACCGACGGACGCTTCTCCGGCGCCACCAGAGGCGCGGCGATAGGCCATGTAAGCCCCGAAGCCGCGGCAGGCGGCCCCATAGCCTTTGTCGAGGAAGGAGACCTCATCTCCTACAGCGTCAAGGACAGGACCATGAACATGACCGGTATCCACGGCGTTCCCTGCAGCGTAGAGGAAGCGACCGAAGAGCTGAAAAAGCGCTCCGCAAAGGGCATAATCCCCAGCGAACCGCGCAAGGGCTTCTACAGGATGTACACCCAGAACGCCCGTTCCGCGATGCAGGGCGGCGGTCTCGAATAAAAGTAATTGACAAAAGCCCGGACGACGTATAGAATAATCGGTGCGTTACAGCGACGCATCGAGGTATAGCTCAGTTTGGTAGAGCGCTGCGTTCGGGACGCAGAGGCCACTGGTTCAAGTCCAGCTACCTCGACCATTCAATAAAGACCATCGCACGCGGTGGTCTTTTTACTTTCCCCGGTGCTATAATAGTCAGAGAAAGAAGGATGTATCATGTTCGATAAAAGGATAGATCTTTATAAAAAGCGCGATAAGGAGACCTGGCTTCAGATAAAAGCAGCGCTGAATGAAGCCGGTTTTAAGGGAATGCGCTCCGGTCATTACCTTCAGGATACGGTGCTCGGCGGAGGCTGCGGCGCAAAGCTTGACCCGCGCGATTTCGGTCCAAGAGGCAGGATCGACCGCGAGATCTACTGGATAGATATAAAAGAAAAAGACGAGGAGACCGCCCGGAATATTCTCCGGCAAAACGGCCTCGTCGCCGAGGTTGACAAAGATGTAATGATCGACGCGGCGCTGCGCAAAAAGCCCACAGACAAATACTATCCGTCGCGCTAATCGCTGCGGACCTCTCTCATCAGCATAAGAAGAAGATCACTGACGCCCTGCGCAAGCTGGGCGGCTTTTTGTATGCGCACCCAGGCGTGTCCGTAGATCTGAGATACGTTTTCCAGATGCGAGCTGTTGCCGTGAAACACTGCGCCGACCAGAAGGCCCTCGCTTCTGAGAGCCCGTACTGTGTCCTCCGCAGCCCTCACCGCGGCTGCGCCTTCATATTCGCGCGGCAGCAGGCCTCCGCTTCCGGCAAGCGGGGTGGAATCGTTGGGGCTGGCATCCGTAAGGACCAGCAGGATGCGCTTTCTTCCGGGCAGCGCGGGGTCGTCGTTCAGGCGTCCTGCAGCAGCTATGGCCAGAGCATCGCGGTTCCAGCCTCCGGCAAAATAGCTCATGATGCCGCCGCAGTCTTTTGACGCGAAAGGCTTAAGGACCTCGAGCACAGTATAGCCCCTGAGGCTCCTGAAGGCCAGCACACGGACTGGTATATGCGTCTTTTCAAGACTCTTCGCCAGAATATACGCTTCGTTCGAAAGGATCTCCTGAACGTTCATGCGCGACTGCGACGCGTCCAGGAGCAGATCTACCGCTATCTCAGGCTCTGTTTCTTCGCCGTCCTGAAGAAAGACCTTCGGATCATTCAGGACAGGAAGACGGTAAGCGCTTTCTGTCCGCAGCCTGCCCCGGCGGGATGGCTCAGGCAGCGGCCTGAAATACGACGAAAAGACCGTTTCCAGGCGCGTAGAGAGCTTTTTTACAGCCTCTGCGGCCTCTGCTGCGTGTTCGCGTAAAAAGGCCTCGTTGCGCTTTTTTTGTTCCTCCGCGCTTAAGCGGACTTCCAGAGCGTCCTTGTTTTCCGAATGCTCCGGAGAACGCCCGGAAGCTATCCAAAGCCTGCAGCCTTCATCCTCTTCAACACACAGCTCATTTTCCAGTATCCGAAGCTCCGCCGCGGATACAACCGAAGGCCCGAACACCTCGCGTATATATGCTTCGTCCTCCGCTGACGGACCGGTATGCCGCCCGAGGCCTTCATGGCGCTGCTGAACAGCCTTAGGATGATCGCCTTCTCCGGTACCGGTGCGAACTATCAGGCGGTCGATACGCCTGTGCTCGCGCTTCAGGATAAGACGCGCCAACGGATTGGCCTGTCTGCGCGAAGACGACGATGCCTCCGGTACAAAATGAAAGAATTCCGCAAGAAAGGCAGACATCACTTTCAGGACGCCCTCTGTTCCCAGGGCCATCGAAAAGCGGAGTGCTTCCGCCATCTGCTTCTGCCTTGGACTGAGGACCGGGCCGCGCTTTCCGAGTACCGCTGCCCAGCGTGCCTCCTGCTGCGTATATACCGGCATGCTCTGATATTCCATCTGCTGCCTCGAAAGGCCCTCCTGCATGCGGAAAAACAGCTCTGCGCGCTCCCTGCGGAGCTGCTCCATCTGCGGGCGCTCCTGCACTTCCTTTTCGTAAAGGCAGTTCTCAAGGCCCAGCCACAGGTAGGAATCAAATTCCTCCGCACGGCGCTCTGTTTCGTAGCTCGCAAAGAATTCCCACAGCTTCTGCAGATCCAGCCATTTGTCCGCGAGCCCTACTATCATATCCATGTAGTAGTCCGGCTTTCCGTCGGGAAAGAAGGACATGAACGGCGGATCGAAATCGTAGCGCCCCGCCGCATTCCAGATTATATTCCGCGCCCTTCGCGCATTTCCGGAATACTGCTTTTTGATCATGCGCGGAACACGACCTCTCGCGTCAGATCAGCCGGTATGCGGGCGCGTATCACATCGTTTATCAGCCCGCGCTCGTACGCGTCGAAGGATTTGTTCACGATGCACATCGTGAGGGCGTCGCCGGATGTAAGCCCCTGCTCCATCAGTGCGACAGCATCCAAAAGACCGCGCAGGTCCAGAGCGCTGTCGGATATCTCCGCGCTTTCAGCCTTGCGCTGGAGCTCGCCGTACAGGCGCACCAGCTGCTCGCAGATCTTCGGATTTATTTGCGGATAGCGGCGGGCTATCAGCTTCTGCAGATCCGCTTCCGAAATTACCGGCATATCGAGCACCGCAAAGCGCGACGTCAGAGCCTCGTTCAGATCTCTCGTGCCGGCATAGCCGTAGTTCATCGTGGCTATAAAACGCGTGTCAGGCCTAAGATCTATCCTGTCGTAGCCCGGCACGTCGAGGCTCCTTCTGAAGTCCAGCGCGGCGTGCAGAACGGCAAGAGCCTCGTTCTTTGCCATATTGATCTCGTCAAGGATGCCGAAACCGCCCTTGGCCGCGCAGAGCCATATTGGACCTGGCCTGAAGCTTACAGCGTTCCCGTCGTAGGTATCGGTGCCGACCAGGTACGAGGCATCCGTATTGATATGGAAGGAAACATTCCAGACCGGTCTTCCGAACAGCGCGCCGAGGTTTTCGGACAGCACGTTTTTTCCTGTAGCCTTCGGCCCGGCAAGAAGAAGATTTTTCCCTGCAAGCAGTGCAGCCAGTGCAAGCTCCCAGGTCTTTTTCCCGTAGTAGAAATACTCAGGTTTAGGCACGCGGACTTCGGCTTCCTTTTCGGTCGGATATTCCTTTCTGAAAGCACGTACGCCGTTCAGCAGCCCTTCGTCGATCTGCTCTTCTTCCAGAAATCGAAACAGTTCTTCCATTGTTTTGCCCTTTCTTTACGCAAGTTCATCACGGTAGTCGCAGACAAGGAAAAGCGGCTTCACCAGGACTACCTCATCGTGTTCCTTCTGCGAAACGGTCACCGAGGAATTCAGCGCCTTAAGGTCTGCCTTGACCTGCGCCAGCGCCTCCGCTGCAGTCTGTGCGCGTCCTTCCCGGACAACGCGGATCATGCGGTCAAGCACCACCGGATGCGCATACTGTGCAGGGACCGGATAGTTCTTTTCACTGCGGAGGAATTCCTCCATCTCGCGAACGGCATCGTCCCAGTCCTTTTGTGCCTGTTTTTTGCTGTTCCAGCGGGTCGGCAGAGTGTTGGACGACAGCGTCGCGAAAAACAGCGCGCCTCCGCCGAGCACAAAATAAAGGCCGTAATTTCCGTGGCTAAGCAGCAGGTACAGACCGTAAAGCGCCACCGCTATGCCAAGCGCGGCGCACACAGCACCCGCAGCCTTAACCGCCGGGCTTATGTGGTCGACGATACGTTTCTGCTTTGCTGCTGACGTCAGAAGCTCCGGCAGCGACGGTGCATCCTCAAGCACACGTTTTGCCTTTTGCAGCTGCTGCAAAGTTTCCTCTGCCTCCGGAGAAAGATCCTTTTTATAGCGTGCTTCCTCCTCTGCTGCTGCCGCGGCAAGCTTTGCCTCGGCCTGAGCGCTGCAGGTCGGAATGCGCGGATGTCTTCTGCGGATCTCCGCAAGCAGCTTATCCACGTCACCCTCGTATTTCACGCGGCACGCTTTTTCACCTCCGCCGCGGTACTGCACGACGAAATAGGCCATGGAGCCGAACACTCCGCGCCCGGAAAATCCCCCGGCGCTCATCGCGACGCGCTTAAACACGCGGGTCACATCCGTCCAGGGCAGATAGAAGCGGCGCTCCATAAAGCGTCCTCCAATATAAAGCGCCTTGCTGCCGACGCCGCAGGGGCCAATCTTCCGGCAGCCTCTGAGATCCTCTTCGAGGGCCTCCTTTGAAAGCGTATTGCCGCTTAGAGCACTTGGAGCAATAAACATACTCCCCTCCTGAATTAAAGCTCAAATAAAAGGGCAGGAGATCTTCCCCTGCCCCACATTCCTATTATAGCACAAAATGCCTTTCAGCACTTATGCAAGCTTTGCAGACATCTTGCTGGCATTCTTCGCTTTGCTGAGGAAGAGCGCAAGGCAAGCTACCGCAAAGATGATGCCGACCGGATAGCCGACCGCGGCGTTGTTCTTGAAGAACGGGATCAGGCCCATGCATTCGCCTGCCATCATGAAGTAGGTCATGGAGACCGCGCTCATGAAGGTAGCCGGAACTGCGCAAATCCAGTAGTTCTTCTTATTCTGCGCAAGGTACATAGCACCTGCCCAGAGGACGATCATAGCCAGCGTCTGGTTGGACCAGGAGAAATATCTCCAAATGATCTGATAGTCGATGAAGCCGAGCGTATTGCCGAAGCCGAGGACAGCGCCTACTCCCAGTACAGGGATGCACAGCGCAAGTCTGGTCTGCCACTTGCCCATATCGAGCTTGAACCAGTCCGCGATGGTAAGACGTGCGGAACGGAACGCGGTATCGCCGGATGTAATCGGGCAGGCGATGACGCCGAGCATAGCCAGGATGGTACCGACCTTGCCCATTGTCATGGTGCAGATGGTGTAGACGGTGTTGGCGTTTCCGCCCTTCATCTCAGCAAGCTGGGCAACACCAAGCAGGGTAACGCCGGCGAATGCCCAGATCAGAGCGATGATGCCTTCAGCTACCATTGCGCCGTAGAAGACGAAGTGGCCCTGGCGCTCACTCTTGAGGCAGCGCGCCATCAGCGGGGACTGCGTAGCGTGGAATCCGGAGATAGCGCCGCAGGCGACCGTGATGAACATGAATGCCCAGATCGGAGTTCCTGCCGGATGGAGATTCTTGAAGTTGTCCCAGATCTCCAGGGTCGGCTGACCGCTGGTCAGCGTTCCGAAGCAGACACCAATAGCCATGATGATGAGGCAGATGCCGAATACCGGATAGATCCTGCCGATGACCTTGTCTACAGAAATGAAGGTCGCGATGAAATAATAAATAAGAATGATTGCGAGCCAGAACGTTGTCTGGAGCACGATCCCGGAAGCTCCGCTGTTCTTGAACAGTGTGACGAGCAGTCCGGCGGGGCCGACAGCAAATACAGTACCGACCATGATAAGAAGGATTACGGAGAACACGCGCATAACGTTCTTCATGGTTCCGCCGAGGTAAATGCCTGTGACCTCAGAGATGGACGCACCGTTGTTGCGCTCGGAGAGCATACCCGCGAAATAATCGTGGACAGCGCCCGCAAACACGGTACCAAAGGTGATCCAAAGAAATACGACCGGACCCCACATTGCGCCGGAGAGAGCGCCGAAGATAGGGCCAAGGCCTGCGATGTTAAGAAGCTGGATAAGGAAAAGCTTCCACTGCGGCATAACAACATAGTCAACGCCGTCGTTGATTGCGACAGCCGGGGTCTCCCGGTCGTCAGGGCTGAAAATGTTGTCAACGAGTTTGCCGTAGGTTAGGTATCCAACAATCAGAATCGCTAAGCAAATCAAGAAACTGATCATAACTGATTCCTCCTACTTTATATAAAAACATAAAAACCGGCGGGCATTTTATAAAAATGTGTTCTCTGAACCCGCCGGTTGTTATTATAGTTCCTTTTCCAGAATAATCAAGGGTATTGCTTCCAATTTTCTAAAGGAAGCGATTTCAGATCATTTCCACTCGAACTCGCCTCTGTCGAGGATCTTCTTTCCGGTGGTCTTGTTGACAAAGCGGAAGTAAGCCTTGCCCTCTTCCATCTTCCAGATCTGAAGCTCCACCGGAGTATCCGGCAGCACAGGGGAAGTCATCTGCACCGCGATGCGTGTGACTCTTTCCGGTTCGCCGGGAATGAGCGCGTCGATGGCCATTCTGCAGGCAAAGCCCATGGAGCAGAGCCCCTGAAGGATGGGGCCGGGCAGGCCGCCGCCCTTTGCGTATTCGGGATCGACGTGAATGAGGTTGGTATCGCCGGTCAGCCTGTAGTAAAGGTTCTGTACCGGGCTGATGTAGTCCTCGAGCACAAAGTCCGGCTCTCTTTCCGGAATGACCACGCTGCTCTTGGGCATGGGCTTTCCGCCGTA
>JAFYFK010000045.1 GCA_017543805.1 Bacillota bacterium
ATAAAGCTCAAGCTGTTCCACGCCATCTGCACAGCCGTTTCCAGGACCATTTACCACAGGCCTCTGATGAACACCTTCATTTCGGGGCGCTGGTTCTGGCAGCGGAAAGATATCACCCTGTCATTCGTCGTAAAACAGCAGTTTGAGGACGAAGCCAACGAAACACTGATGTTCCTCAAGGTCGATCCGGATATGGACTTTGACTCGGTATCAAAGCTGATACTCGGAGACGTCAAAAAGGCGCGCAGCGAAGGTTCCAACGACCTCGACAAGCTGATGGACTTTGTCGGAAGCCTGCCGCGCCCATTCCTTGAGATCTTTTTCTGGGTCCTCAGAAGGCTGGAATATCACGGGATAATGCCCAAAGGCCTTACCGCTGGCGACCCCAATTATTCGACAGTGCTGCTTTCCAACCTCGGAAGCATAGGCTGCGGAGCGCCCTACCACCATCTCAGTAATTACGGGACCTGTTCCATAATGATAACCATCGGAACGATGCACACGGAACTTGTAAAGATGCCGGACGGAACAAGCCAGTTCCGCGACGTTGTCCCCATGACGGTAACTCTGGACGAAAGGCTTGCCGACGGTTTCTACTTCGCGAAATCGCTCAAGCTGGTCAAGTACCTGCTGGAAAATCCGGAAGCGCTAAACCGGAAAATAGCGGAGCCCATCCCCTTCGATGTCGATTAAAAGCGCAGATCCTACGCCTGCCTCTTTCCGGGGATGACCTTCATAATAACAAGCATGGAAATAAATACGGCTGCTGCCGTGGCGTAATACATCGGGACATAGCTCCCGATGTTGTCGTATACGGCGCTGGAGATTACAGGAGAAAGCGCGCAGCCGAAGTTTACGGAAGAGATATATATTCCGGTCGCCCTGTCCCTGTGCTCTTCGGATACAGTATATTTGGACATTATGGCAACTCCTACGGAATTAAAGGGACAGCCTATCATCACGCCGAACACCATGAGCACGAGCATCGGCATTCCGAACTGTGGAAGGAACGCCAGTCCCAGATTGCCCAGGATTATGGCAATGAATGAGCACAGAGTCGGTATACGGATCCCTATCCTGTCTATCACGTTGCCGGTCAGTATCTTGCCGAGCGCAAACATTCCCATTGTTATGGATGAGAGATTAGCCGCAAACTGCAGAGTAAAGCCCTCATCCTGCACAAACGGAGTCGTAGTGTACAGCATGGCGTTGTTTCCGTGCGAATGGATGATGACACAGATAAAAATGAGTATCGTCGGCACGACAGGAAAAGCCGAAGATACGCCCTTCGGAGATCCCGCTGCGTCAGCCGGCGCCTGAGCCTTATGCGCAGCCGGATTTTCCCGCAGCAGGACAAACGCGGAAAAAATGCTTATGGCGCCCATGGCCAGACCGAGCACCAGATAGAGATGCCGCCAGTCAGAACTGATGAGCACAAGCTTTGCGACCTGCGCAAACACGAGCCCACCGAGACCGCTTCCCATAGCCGCAAGCCCGAGCGCAAAGCCGAGTTTATCTGGGAACCACTGCTTTAGCAGCATAGTTGCCGGAACCATGCAGCTCAGGCTCATCAGCAGGCCTTCGGCAAAACCGATGATATAGAACAGCGGAAGCGAGCTTACCAGGGAATTGCAGCAGTACAAAACCATCAGGATGATCACCGAAGCGCGCAGAGTCCTGAGCACTCCGAAACGCTTAAAGACATTTACGGATAAAGCGGCGCTTATCATCGCCCCAAAGTAACAGACGCTCTGGGTAAAAGTGTAGGAAGTCCTGCTGAACCCAAGGTCGTCACAAACAGGTATTATGTAAAGCTGGTAGCTGTTATTAACAACGCCGAACAGGCTCATCAGTACGAGCGTACTTCCGATCAGTACCAGCCATTTGCGTTCGATAAGCGGTTTCTTTTCCATGTTTATATCTTATTTATTAATGAGTTATGATACAGGTCCTCTACGGGCACGCTCTCGCTACCTGCGTCTCGCAGCGGTTCTAAGCTCCGTCATCGCCTTCGGCTCGCCGATCGCTAAGAACCGGCGGCCTTAGAGTACCCGTGCGAGGACCTGTATCACAGCAAAGTCTTACATATTATAACAGTAATTTAAAATAGAAATCCCCCGAAGAACCGGTCTCCGGGGGATAAACGATCGATCAGATTACTGGAGCTGCTTTGCAACCTCTTCAGCGAAATTCTCGGACTTCTTCTCGAGGCCTTCGCCGACTTCGTAACGGACCATCTCAACGACTTCGATAGTCTTGCCGAGCTGCTTTGCGGCGTTCTCAACATACTGCTGAACGCTGAACTGGCTGTCCTTTACGAACTCCTGGTCTACGAGGCATACAGCCTTGAGCTCCTTCTTGAGACGGCCGGTGATCATCTTCTCGATGATAGCCTGCGGCTTTCTCTTGCCTTCGGGTAGCTGCTCGTTCTCATTCATAGCCTGAGCGAGGATGACTTCCTTCTCGTGAGCGAGGTATTCCGGATCGACTTCTGCTTCGTTTACGAACTTCGGTCTCATGGAAGCTGCCTGCATTGCAACGTCCTTGCCTACAGTCTGAACTTCCTCTGTGGAGAGCTCGGTCTTGAGTCCGATGATGACGCCGATGCGGCCGCCGCCGTGTACGTATCCTACATACTTGACGCCGGGGGTCTGGCACTTGGCGAAGCGGCGAACGCTCATGTTCTCGCCGATGGTGGCGATGCGGCTTACGAGGGCGTCCTTGACGTTGCCTTCATTTGCGTAGCTGGTAGCCATGAGCTGATCCATGTCTGCGATCTCGTTGGTGAGAACGATCTTGGAGAGTCTGTCAACGAAGCTTACGAAATCGTCGTTCTTTGCGACGAAGTCGGTCTCGGAGTTGACTTCCACTGCGGAAGCGACGGTGCCGTCAGCGTTGAAAGCGAGCTTTACGAGACCTTCGGAAGCGATCCTGCCTTCCTTCTTGGCGGCCTTCATAAGTCCGTTCTCTCTGAGGTAGTCTACTGCCTTATCCATATCGCCGTCTACTGCTACGAGGGCTTTCTTGCAGTCCATCATGCCTGCGCCGGTAGCTTCACGGAGTTCTTTTACCTGTGCTGCTGTGATTGCCATATTACTTGTCCTCTCCTTCTGCTTCTTCAACTGCCTCTGCTGCGGGTTCCTCTGCGGGAGCTTCCTCAGCGAAGGATTCGCCCTGCTTGCCTTCGATTACAGCGTCCGCGATCTTTCCGGCAATGAGCTTGACGGCTCTGATAGCGTCGTCGTTTGCGGGGATAACGTAGTCGACCTCGTCCGGGTCGCAGTTGGTGTCGCACATGGCAACGATAGGAATTCCAAGAGTCCTTGCTTCCTTAACGGCGATCTTTTCCTTCTTGGGATCTACGACGAACATTGCGCCGGGCATTCCTCTCATGGACTTGATGCCGCCGAGGTACTTCTCGAGCTTTTCTCTTTCCTGGTTGAGCTTCTGGACTTCCTTCTTGGTGAGCTGCTCAAAAGTGCCGTCCTCTTCCATGCGGTTGATGTCGGCAAGTCTTCTGATGCGGTTGGAGATGGTCTTGTAGTTGGTGAGCATTCCGCCGAGCCAGCGCTCGTTGACATAGAACATGTCGCAGCGGAGTGCTTCGTCATGGATAGCGCTCTGAGCCTGCTTCTTGGTCCCTACGAAGAGGACCGGTCTTCCTTCCGCGGCAACGGTCTTTACGAACTCATAAGCCTCGTCCATCTTGTAGACGGTCTTCTGAAGATCGATGATGTAGATCCCGTTTCTCTCCGCGAAGATGTAGGGAGCCATCTTCGGGTTCCATCTTCTGGTCTGGTGACCGAAGTGTACGCCTGCTTCGAGCAGCTGTTTCATAGAAAGTACTGACATTGTTTTACCTCCGGTTGTACTTCCACCGCCGGTCTGCCTGCGTTCCTACCCTATATGGGCACCGTCAACGCAACCCCGGCAATGTGCATAATAACTACTGGCACAAAAGCGTGCCACTCGGATATATTACCGCAGCGGCACGCAGATTGCAAGCATTATTTATCTCAAAAATACAGTATTTTAAAGTCTTTTGATGGTTTCCGTGAGCACGACCCGCCAGTCTCTGTCTACGGATATGCTTATATCCCCTCCGGGGAAGCTTAAAGTGTCGAAAAACGGGGTCTCCCAGTATTCCGCGAGGGCAAGCGCTATTGCCGCGGAACCAGACGCGCAGGAATTCTCCCAGACCAGTGTCTCCGGATCTTTTACATAGACCAGCGGGCGCACCGTAAGGCGCTGGGCGTCAACGAACATAAGGCCGAAGGCTTCCGAGGGCGACTTCGCGGCGAGCTCTTTAATCAGCCTTTCCGCATCCCTGTCCGGCATCGGATCCCATAATATACAGTGGGTCATTCCCTGAAGGACTACGGCTTTATAACCGCCTATATCCGTCATTTCCAGCTGCATCGGGAACATATATGAGCATCTGTATCCGTCAGGGAGCTTTTCCACAGCCACGTCTATCAGCCCGTCCGTGCCCGCGTCGCAGACCTTTATGACCGCGGTCTTTCCTTCGCCAATGGCATCGGCGTTTAACTCGGCAAAATGCACAGCCGCCGTAAAGACGGCGTTGCCGCAGAATTCCCCGCCGGCCATTGCTATGCGGATATCCTCGTCGCCCCTGACCGGCTCGATAAAACCGACCTGCTCGCAGCGGGGTTCATCAGACATTATCTGCGCAGCGGCAGCGGCGCGGTCTATATTAAGATCCGCGTCTTCAACAAGCGCTGTTATATTCCCCGAAGGGTCATAAAGAGAATAAGGAACGGTCATTGTTTAAATGTGTCGAGGAATTTGCGCGTGCGTTCCTCGTTGGTGCTGTCGAATACCTGGGCCGGTGTGCCCTGCTCCACTATGACGCCTCCGGCGAGGAATATCACCTGGTCGGA
>JAFYFK010000003.1 GCA_017543805.1 Bacillota bacterium
ACGCCGAGAGCTGCGGTAAACGATAAGGAGAGCCTGTCGCTGGCCTATACGCCCGGCGTCGCGCAGGCGTGCCTGGAGATACAGAAGAACACGGATCTCAGCTACGAGCTGACACGCCGCTGGAACACTGTCGCGGTGGTCACTGACGGCACAGCGGTGCTCGGCCTTGGCGACATCGGGCCGGAAGCCGGAATGCCCGTAATGG
Source organism: Bacillota bacterium (assembly GCA_017543805.1). Classification (GTDB taxonomy): domain Bacteria; phylum Bacillota; class Clostridia; order Peptostreptococcales; family Anaerovoracaceae; genus RGIG7041. The sequence continues at coordinate 206 of JAFYFK010000003.1, forward strand.
AGGGCAAGTGCGTGCTGTTTAAGGCCTTCGGCGACGTCGACGCCATCCCGCTCTGCATCAGGAGCAAGGATCCGGACGAGATCGTAAGGACCGTGGCGCTTCTTGCCGGAAGCTTCGGCGGCGTAAACCTGGAGGACATCTCCGCGCCGCGCTGCTTTGAGATCGAGGACCGCCTCAAGGAGATCTGCGACATCCCCATCTTCCATGACGACCAGCACGGAACGGCTGTGATCACTCTGGCCGGACTGACCAACGCCCTTAAGGTGGTCGGAAAGAAGCTGCAGGAGGTAAAGATCGTCATAAACGGCGCGGGAGCAGCCGCTACCGCGATCTGCAAGCTGCTATTGACCGCGGGCGCGAAGAACATAACTCTCTGTGACCGCAAAGGCGCGATCTACAAGGGCCGCGCCGAGGGAATGAACCCGAGCAAGGAGGCCCTGGCCGAGAAGACCAATCTGGACCGTGTTTCCGGCTCCCTGGCGGACGTTCTGGCCGGCGCTGACGTATTTATCGGAGTGTCAGCCCCGAACGCGGTTTCGGTCGATATGGTCAGGATCATGAACAGGGACGCCATAATCTTCGCCTGCGCCAACCCCACGCCGGAGATCTTCCCGGACGACGCCAAGGCGGGCGGGGCGGCTGTAGTTTCCACAGGCCGCAGCGACTATCCAAACCAGATAAACAACGTCCTGGCCTTCCCCGGGATCTTCCGCGGAGCGCTCGACGTGCGCGCCAGCCAGATAAACGACGAGATGAAGCTGGCCGCGGCTTACGCTCTTGCAGGGCTGATCCCGGACAGCGAGCTCAGCGCGGACTACATAATCCCCGCGGCGTTCGACCCGCGCGTCAAGGACGCGGTAGCGGAGGCTGTCCGCAAGGCTGCCAGAGAGACCGGAGTCGCGCGCATTTAGACCCGCTCAAAGCAAATAAATACGTTTATAATCAGCGCACTTTCTGCTATAATTGCGTGGTAATTATTGCAGAGGTGCGCTATGGATTTTTTTGAACAGTATAAACAGAAGCTGACCACTCCGGAAAAAGCCGTCGAAGGCGTTTTCTCAGGCTGCAGCCTGGATCTCGGATACGGCGCGGTGACGCCTGTGGCGCTTGACAGGGCGCTTACCGCAAGGCTTCCGGAGCTCAAAGACGTAATAATGTACGGCGGCATTCTGACGCATAAACCGGCGTGTTTTGACCTTCCGGACGCCGCGGATCATTTTATCTGGAATTCCTGGCATACCTCGCAGCTCGAGCGGCACTCCATAAGCCGCGGCTTTGTATATTACGTGCCCCAGCGCTATTCGGAAGTTCCCGTGTATTTAAGGGATTCGATCAGACATCTCGACTTTGTGTTTCTGATGGTGCCGCCGATGGACAGCGAAGGGCGCTTCAACCTGTCGACAAGCTGCTCGCACCTGCGCGCCGCGGCAGACATTGCGGACAGGGTGATAGTTGAGGTCAACAAAAACGTCCCGGTGTGCTTAGGGCATCCGGAAAACTATGTCCATATCGACGAGGTCGACGCCATAGTCGAATTCGACTCCCCCATGGACGTGTTTCCGACGCCTGTCCCGACGGAGACAGACCTTGCCATAGCGAGGCAGATCGTCGTTGAGATCGGGGACGGAGCCTGCCTTCAGCTCGGTATCGGAGGCCTTCCCGCCGCGGTCGGCAGCATGATAGTCGATTCCGACCTTAAGGATCTGGGCATACACTCCGAAATGTACTGCGATTCCTTTGTCGACATGACCGAAGC
>JAFYFK010000046.1 GCA_017543805.1 Bacillota bacterium
AGGTCCGCGCCGGCAGCGTCCTTATGCAGCAGTCCGCGTACAAAGTCGGACGCCCTGCTGAAGCCTTCCTTGAAGAAGCCGGTAACGCTCTGCTCGACGAGAGTCGCGACCTGGGTGACGCTGCTGTCCGGCATATACTGCTTGAGCGCGAACAGTCCGCCTTCGAACACCGCGGCGATTATCAGCAATATAAGGACGAAGGTCAGGAGCGGATGCCTGTGCCCGTCCTCATAATCGTTGACCTCGGCGTTGGAATTTGTCTTCTTCGTTTCCTTTATGGTCTTCTTTGCGGGTTCAGCTTTTGCCTTTTTCTCCGCCTCGGCCTTTTCGGCTTTGTCCCTCTTCTTTCCGGCGCGCGCGTCCTCGGCAGCCTTCTGGATATCTTCCATATCCTGCGGAGAGGTCTCTGTGCCGAATATCTTCTTGCGGGCCTCGGCCATTCGCTGCAGCTCGGCGCGGCGGCGTTCCCTTATGTCTTCTTCAGTCTTTTCCTGCTCTCTGAGCTCCTGAAGCTTAAGTTCTATGGTGTTCTTGACGAAAGCGTCGGGGCCGATAGCCTCGGACACCTCCGCAAACTCTCTGCCGCTTACAGCTGTCTCCCTGGCGGCGGGTATCTCCGGAACGACCAGTTCTCCCGTATTCTCGATCTTTGCGGGGACGGGCGGAACTTTAAGTTCCGGCGCTTTCTTCGGCTCTTTGGAGGCTTCGAGACCGGCGGCTATAGCGGAACCTTCGATGACCTTCGTCTTGGAATTGTCCTCCGCGACAGGCTCTGAGACCGTTGATTCCTTCTTGAGCTCCGAAAGCTTGATGGGAATGGTGGCGTCGTCCAGGTCTCCCGCCTGGGTGCCTTCCATGAGCATCTTTTCGAAGTCCGACAGCTCGTCGGCAGCCTTGAGACCGTCAACAGCAGGAGCCGCGGCGACCGCGGGAACGACAGCGGGCTTCGGTCTTTCGACAGTGCCTCCGCGGGCGATTATCTTCTGGTATTCCTGGTCAAGGAGCTTCTGGAATTCCTCGTTCTTCGTATAGAAAGTATTGAACATCCTCGGCTGTTTCGGGGCTTCCTCAACAGGCGCGGAATCTATTATCTGTTCGATCGTCGTGATATCTTCTTCCGGTTCATCCGGGGTCTCGGGGATCCCGGGAACAGCAGGTTCTTCTGCCGCCTCCGGTTCCGCGGCGGGTTCTTCGGGGATATCCGCCGGCGCGGGCTCCTCAGCCATTTCCGGTTCCGCCGGAACTTCAGGTTCCTCAACGGGCGCCGGGACCGCAGGAATATCCATCTGCGCGGGAGCGTCCGGCATTACAGGTTCTTCCGGGACGGCGGGAGCCTCTTCAGGCTCGTTTATCTTAGAAAGGTCTATGGTCGGCTCCTCGACGATCTCAGGGATCTGCTCCGCGTAGGAATCGTCAAGAGCGCGCAGGGCCTTTTCGAGCTCGGACATCTCCGGTTCGTCAGCGGCTTCCGGAACTTCCGGCTCCTCAACAGCAGGGATCTCCGGAATCTCGGGGATCTCAGGGGTCTCCGGAATATCGGGTACGACCGGTTCTTCCGGCTTTGCGGGATCTTCAAAAACAACGGGGATCACCGGTTCCGCGGCCGGCGCGGGTTCTTCCTGCACGGCGGGGATCTCCGGTTCTTTCTTTTCAGGTTCGGGTGCAGGTTCGGGCTTCCGGTCGAACGGTCCGAAGATAGGCTCGAGCGCCTGCTTTACGGCTTCCTTGTCGTCCTTCGGGCCTTCCTGGGGCTTCTGCTCTTCCCTGGACGGGAAGGGATACTGCTCCTCAAAAGACTTGATCACAGGCGCGGTCTGCCACAGCGGATGCGTCTGAACATAACCTGTCGCCGTAAACTGCTGGGTCTGCGGAGGAAGGTTGGACTGGTCCGGAGAAGATACCGGCGTAAACCAGATCTGCGGTTCCGGCATGGACTGCTGCTCGGGCATATGCCAGGACGGCATGGGCTGCGGGCGGGGCTGCTCCGCCGGCTTCTGGCCGGAAGAAACAAAGCCCTCGCTGGCGTCGTTCTTCATCATTCCGGCGCCTGACCATTCCATCTTGATATCTCTCAATTCCCGGGGTTTCGGGAAGTCATATGTGTTCCAGTTGAACTCTTCGTCCTCGACGACTTTTCTGCGGCGCGGCGCTTCTTTTATATCGGGCGATTCGAACATGGATCCCTGGCTGTTGGCGGAAATATCGCCTGTCCTGGACCCGCAGAACGGGCAGAACAATGTACCCGGTTCCAGCTCATAACCGCAAATTCTGCATTTCATCAAGTTTACTCCTATCAAAAAACACTTTAAGATAGTATATTATACTACAGAAAAAATCCTCTAACAAGCAAAGTGAATATTAAAGTAATTATTATAAAAAACGGTGAGTAAAATGTACGAAGACATCATGACCCCCGCGGCGACCGACGGCGAGGCCGCGGAAAGATTCATAAAACTGGTCGAATACCTGCGCGCTCCCGACGGCTGCCCCTGGGACAGGGTACAGACGCACGAGAGCCTTGTCCGGCCGATGATCGAGGAGACCTACGAGGCTGTCTCGGCAATCGAAAAGAAGGACATGGCCAACCTGCGCGAGGAGCTCGGCGACATGCTGATGCAGGTCGTCATGCAGGCCCAGATCGCGAAGGAGGAAGGCCTTTTCGACTTTAAGGACGTCGCGAACGACATAACCGACAAGATGATAAACCGCCACCCGCATGTCTTCAAGGACAAGGCCGGCGTCAAGACCGCAGCGGACGTGCTCGACCGCTGGGACGATTATAAAAAGTCGGAAAAAGAGCATAAAAACGAGACGCAGACCCAGGCGATGGAAAAGATCCCCCTCGGGCTTCCCGCGCTCCTCAGAGCGGACAAGGTACAGGCAAAGGCGGCTAAAGTCGGTTTTGACTGGAACGACGTTTCCGGTGCGTTCGACAAGATAGCCGAGGAGACCGCTGAAGTCCAGTCAGCCCGCGCCGAAGGCGTTCAGGAGCATATCGCGGACGAGGTCGGTGATCTTCTGTTTGCGGTCGTAAACGTGGCCAGGTTCCTCGATGTGGACCCGGAGGCCGCGCTCAACCACACCACGGCAAAGTTCATGCGGCGCTTTGCGTACGTAGAAGAGCAGGCTGCCGCGCAGGGCAGAAAACTGCCGGAAATGACTCTGGAAGAAATGGACGCCCTCTGGAACGAAGCCAAAGGGCGCGGACTGTAAACTGTTACTGTTAAAGAAGCTCAGCGCGCGAGCGAAGACAGGCGCGCGTTGCTGACGGAAGATATCCCCTTAAATCCGGGGAAACGCCGGAACTCGTTAAGGTCTATGTAACGGGGGCCTTCGTTCCAGCCGTCTGCAAGGCAGAGCATGGTGATCTTTTTGCCGCCGCAGTCGTAAACGCGGTATCCTGCGACGGTGACGCTGTGATTCCCGTAATAACCGAGGGCGATGTTCAGTATGACCGGCCTGCCGGCGTCGATCTCGCCCTCGATGTGTTTTTTGTAGTTCCACAGGAAGTGCAGGCTGCATTCGAGGTTTATACCGTAGCGGTTCGCGGTCTCGTGCAGCAGCGGTTTTATGCGCAGCTGGCTGAGGCCCTTTTCCGCGGTATAGCGGTATTTGCTGGCAGCCAGGACTTCCGCCACCTGATAGGTATCGGCAAGGTAATGCGGAAATTTTACGTTCATCTTGCCGCACCACAGCTCCGTGACCCGCGCCACGGCCGCGACGGAGCAGTTCTCCGCCCCGTGCCTGCCGCTCATCTGCAGATTCGTATCCATCTCAAGAGGCAGCACGCAGTCCTTTTCCAGCACGGGCTCCGCGCCGTAACGCTCTTTCAGGTACTGCCCGCAGTCTTTTATTCCACAGCCCCCATAGGGCTTTTTTCCTTCAGTCTTTTCTTTCATGCCTCTGAATATAATCGGGCAGATCCCGTTTTGTCAAGACGCCTTTTAGCGCAGCAGCCTTATTGCCTCTCCGCTGTCGCCGCCGATGCAGACGGAGCGGTCCTCGATCTGTTCGGGGCAAAAAGCCTCACTGTAGTTAAGACATGCGTAGAAGGCGTTCGGGTTGTTGTACGTCATCCGCCAGAATGGATATTTTATGATGACCGGGGTGTTCATGCCCACACCGATCTCAAGAAACAGAACGCGCCTGCCTTCGTGCGCCCAGAGGAATTCCGAATAGGCGGCAGAAGCTCTGCGCCAGCCGTCGTCCTCAACAAAGGTATCGTCGGAGCGCAGGTTCATTGTCATCGGCTTGCCGCAGACCGGGCAGCGCGGCACAAGTTCGGCAGGGACCGTCATCTTAAGCGTGACGCCTTCCGGAACGGTGAGCGTTCCGTCCTCCGCGATGACAAAACCCTGAGACTCTGCCATTTTCCGGATAGTCTCATAATTGTCATAGGTCTTGCCGTGACAGGGTTCCGAGCACTGCCAGAGCCCGTAGTCCCCCTGGGTGTAAAAGAGCCTCGCCTTGTCGAAGCCTGCCTTCTGGAAGCAGTGATCCACGTTGGTCGTGATCACGAAATAATCCTTGTCTTTAACGAGCGAAAGCAGATCGTCATATACAGGCTTTGGGGGATCCATATATCGGTTTATGTAGATGTATCGGCTCCAGTACGCCCAAAGTTCTTCCGGCGGAAGCTGCAGCACTATAAATCCGCCTGAATACATATCTTCAAAATGATACTTTTCGGCAAAATCCCGGAAATATTTATCGAACCTCTCGCCTGTGTAAATAAAGCCGGCGGCTGTCGAAAGCCCCGCGCCTCCGCCTATCACGACAGCCTCCGCGCGGTCAAGCTCGGCTTTAAGTTTTGCGATCGATGCTTCAGTATAATTCATGTTCATAATATTCTTTGCTCCTGTCGCCGAAAACGTTAAAGACTACCCTTTCCATGCCGTCCGGATGGGCCGTGAGCCAGTCCGTGACCGCCTGCACGGCGATCTCCGCCGCGCGCCTGCCCGGGAAGCTGAAGACTCCGGTGGATATGCAGCAGAAGGCCACGGAACGAAGGCCGTTCTCAAGACACATATCCAGCGTATTTGTGTAGCAGTCGGCGAGGTCTTTTTCCAGCGCGGCGGTCAGCCCGCCCTGCACTATCGGCCCGACTATATGTATGACCTTCTTTGCCGGAAGGTTGTAGCCGTCAGTCAGCATCGGGACCGCTGTCGGTTGTTCGTAATTTCTTCCGTGCTTTGCGCGGAGCAGATTCATCTGCCGGTCGCATTCAGCGCGCAGCTGGACCCCGGCATAAGTGTGGATGCAGTTGTCGATGCAGTTATGCATGGGGACAAAGCAACCCAGCATCTGCGAATTTGCCGCGTTGACTATCGCATCCACAGCCAGCCTCGTTATGTCGCCCTGCCAAAGTGAGAGAACGTTTCCGAAGGCCCGGCGGCTTCCCTCCGACGCGATCGTCGGTATGTCTGAAAGTCTGACGATGCCGTTTTCGCGGCTGCGTTCCTGCAGATAGTCGTCCTGGACCTGCAGGACTTCCGGAGGCAGCTGCCTGGGCATGCGGACGTTCATAAGGGAACGAAGCAGCCTTTTTTTGCCGTTAACGTCCGCCGGCGTTTCCAAATCCCCGTACCGCGCCGACTCCTCTTTAAACTGTTCTACCAGATAATCGAGACGTTCCTGCTGATCCATAACCAAACCTTCTTTCCGAATATAAAACCTGTCGGAACCCTGTTGATACTCCCCACGCTCAGTCCACGACATCTATAATCGAACCTGGCCGGGGCTCTTCGACGCCGTCGCCGTCATGTTCTCTTGAATCGCTGATCTCGATAAAGCGCATATTCTCCCTGTCATAATCCCAGTGCGGCGTTTTATACCAGTAGTTCGCCAGCCTTATGCAGCGCTTCACCCGGTCTTCCCATAAATCAGGCGGAAAACCGTATCTGAGATTCAGCAGGAATCTCTCAAACCCCGGAAGTCTCGAGTCTTCAATGGCATTATAGTCGTAGCGCCTGTGCTCGACATACATCCATTTGCCGTTCTCAGCATGATGCCTGTAATAGCGCCAGATCTTCGAGTGGTCCGCTTTTCCGACGAATTCACAGATACTTTCAAGCTGCCAGTACCGAAGGTCCTCTTCGTTTTTGGCCGCATACTCTACCGTATCCGGATTTCCGCGCTCGCCTTCAGCCATCACATTCAGGCCGTCCAGATAGAACCCCGAAAAAACATCTATGTCATCATTCCTGCAGTCCTCGGGCAGATGCGCGCGTATCCATTGTTCGTCAAGTCTCATATGGCAACCTCCGCAATCACTGTTTTGCTGTTAATTCTATGATACCACAGGATCGGCAGCCCTTGCACACAGGAATGGCTGTTGGCGCATATGTGGAAGCTAAGAATGAATACATTTATCCGAAAACTTCGAACATAAAAAGCGCTCCATCGCTGAAGCGCTTCAGACTTTTCTGTATCC
>JAFYFK010000047.1 GCA_017543805.1 Bacillota bacterium
CTTCAAATTCCTCGAATGCTCTGTGTATCCAGATGCTGCCGAGGCCGACCGCGTGAGCGGCATTCATAAGGTTGCCCATAACAAGGCTTCCGTCGTAGCGGGTAAACGGCAGGCTCTTATCCGCAAGGACTATCAGCACTGCCGGCGCGCCGTAGAACGGGTCGTATTCCTCGCCCCAGCCGCCGATATCGCGATTCACTTTCATAAGCTCGTCGCGCTTTTCCTTATTTGTGACAGCAATGATTATCGCGGACTGACCGCCCTTTCCGCTCGGCGCGTAGAGTCCGGCTTCTATGACCTGGTCCAGCAGTTCCTGAGGGACCGCGTCAGGTTTGAATTTCCTTATAGCTCTTCTCGTTTTGAGACATTCAAGTACTTCGTTCATGTTCAGCCTCCTTATATTTCTTCAGGTCATTTTATCACAACAGTTCTCTGAAATACAGCCCGGCGGTCCTGCGTCCGTCGAGCGCCTTCCGCTGTGTGTAAAGCTCCGCGACGCGCTGGGCCTCCTCGCGTGACTCGGTAGTAAAGTACAGCGTTTCAAAGTCCGCTGGCGGAATCGATCTGTCCGCGGCGTACAGCGGCACGCAGTTGAGCAGCTGCGAATACCTGCGGTCTTTGCACAGCAGCCGGAAGCTTTCACCTTTCCTGTCGGTCAGACAGCTTTCGCCCCTGCATTCTCCACAGCCGATGTTGGCCTTTGCGGGACAGTTTCTGAAATTCATCAGCGGCAGATATCCGTAACCGATAAAACCGCGCTTCAGAGATCCTTTAAGCTTACGGGCCAGAGCGAAGGACAGTTCGAACGAAAGCGTCGCGTCCTCCAGGCCGAGCAGCCTGTACTCCTCCAGAGCTTCGGAATTAAGTATGTTGAGATACGCCCCGCCGTGCGGTCTCATCCCGGCATCAGCGGCCAATTTCAGCGCACCGATATTCTCGCAGACCGCATCCCGAACACCCATGGATACGAGCGTTTTAAGCAGATCCGGAAGTTCATTGCCATCCTCCGGCCAGACATAAGCAGGGATCTCGGCAAAAAGACGGCCGCCGAGCCGATCCGCAAGCTCCGGGTGAGCGGCGGCCTCAGCCGCCGGAAGTATTACGGTCCCATCATCCGGGATGAAGCACTGCCGCGCGGTCTCGAAACGGTATCTGAATTCGGGATGCGCGGGAGCCTTATGCTCAGGAAGCGTCGGCTCGAGACTTTCCGCTTTATGATGTTTGGGGAATCTCTCGGACAGCACGCGCCTGTCAAGCTCCTCCAGCGCCCTGCGGCGAAGATCGTTCAGCGCGGAAGACGGCAGCATCAGTCCTTCGCCGGCATCCAGCTTAAGATCTTTGAGGACGAACGCTGTACCGCCGGTCTTGGAAAGGCTTCTGAGGGCAAATTCCGGGCTTATGGGAAGAGTTCTGGCAGTCTGCGGCACATCGCCCGTCACGCTGGCGGAAACTCCGTTTTCAGCCTTAACAGCCAGTTCCGACGGAACATCTGGATGCACCGTAAGCTCCATGTCCACCGGCTGCCCGGGACGTTCGTCCCTGTACAGCTCCCGCAGACGGTCGAACACATCGTTGGCCGCGACTACGTCCTCTTTGGTCCTGTAGCCGAACATGGAAGCGTTTCTTTTACCTGTATAGTAGCCGTCGGTAAAACCGCTGCGTGAGAACACCGCACGAAGCGTCTCCGTGTCCGGGTCGCGCCCTTCGAGCGCGTCCCTGCAGGCTGTGACCGCCGCGGCAACATATTCC
>JAFYFK010000048.1 GCA_017543805.1 Bacillota bacterium
AGGAAAGATACAAAAATAGCACCGTAATCACAGGTTAGCAAATCATTTTTAGCAGAGCAGAAAAAGAACACCAGCCGGCGCTGATGTTCTTTTTCTGTGGTGTCCCCAGAGGGAATCGAACCCCCAACAAAGGTTTAGGAAACCTCCGTTATATCCGTTTAACTATGAGGACAGAATAATATTTAATTATATTCGGGAAACGCTGCGCTCGCCTCATCATCTCGAAATCGCAAGCGATTTCGGATTCTTCGGCGTGCTCGCGACTCCGCAGTCCGGCCGCTTCGCGCCCGGCTGCTTCGACGAACCCCCAACAAAGGTTTAGGAAACCTCCGTTATATCCGTTTAACTATGAGGACCTGACTAGAGGATTATAATCCAAAACCGGTCAGCAGGCAAGATGGAATTAAAACTATTCGCTCACCATGACCCCTCTTTCCCTGAGCTCTCTGCGGAGCCGCGGGACGTCGTGGAAGAAGGTTATGGCGTCCATGCCGAAATGCCTGGCCTCGCTGACGTTTACGTTATTGTCGTCAATAAAGACGCATTCCGCCGGATCCAGGCCGAAATGCTCCCAGAACTTTTCGTAGATCTCGCGCTCGGGCTTTATAAGCTGCCAGTCCGCGGAGACAAATATGCCGTCAAAACAGCCTGCCCCGGGAAGTTTGTCGCAGTACTGATGCAGATGCGCGGAAGCGTTGGACAGTATGTAAAGCCTGTATCCGAGGCCGTGTATCTCGCTGATCAGTTCGTCCATGCCGGGGACCTTGCGTACCGGAAGCGTCCACCAGTTCCGTATGGCGTTTTCCGCCGCGGCGCGAAGGCGTTCCGGCATGCGCGGGCACATAAGCGCGACGGCTTCGTCGTCAAGAAGGGTCCCGCGGTCGACGTCGACCCAGTCCGCGGTGTCAAAGGACTCCCTGCGTACCGTAAGTATATCCTCGGGATCGTCGATCCCGAAGGATGACAGTATATATTCCGGGTCGAAATCCCGAAGGACTCCTCCCATATCGAACACAACAGTGGTTATCATGTTTTATACTCCGCTTAAAATGTGCATGTTCCTGAGCCCCGGGTCCTCTATATGGTCATTGACCGAGTACGCGTGCTTTTCGAGGTCGCCGGAGTCCGCGTCCGTGAGGCCCTGCGCCCGGAGGGCTTTGATGATCTCGGCGCATGCAGCCTCGATGCTTTCCGATTTTTCGTAAGCGTTGCCGAGGTCGTTCGGGCTTGAAATTATGCCTGTCAGCACCGGTTCCAGTTCCGCCAGCAGCGGCAGCTCTCTCAGCGCGCGGAAAGCCCATTTGTAGAAGGGCTCATAGCGTCCGTTGAGCAGGAATATCACCGTAACAGCGTTCTTCGCGAATTCAAAAGCCACAAGCTGGGCGGCTCCGCCTTCGCCGTGGTCCATGCAGCGCAGATAGTTGTACTGGCCGCTCTGCGCCATCAGAAGCAGATGGCCGGCCATGCGCTTAAGGCGCACGTCCCGGGGCATGTTTCTGAGTTTTTCCCGGATGGCCGTGAACCTTCCGTATGGGTCGCTGAAGACCTCCCCGTTTACAGCCTCGCAGAGAGACTGCATTGGTATGGCGAGCCATTCTTCCATGCTCAGTTCCCCGTCCGGACGACCGGTCTTTTCGGAGAAGAAATCGTCCATCCTTCGCACGCCATTTCTCGGCCCTCCGACAGGCGCCAGCTTAGGCCTGCTGAAGCCTTCAAATTCTGACGGAAGAGACGCATATGCGCGCTCCAGTTCAAACTCCGCTTTTCTGTCTATTATGTCCTCGCCAGGCAGCCAGATGCAGAAGCCCGGCCCGAAGTCGTGGTCAAGGGAGACCTCGTCGTCAAAACCGAGGCATTCCGACCCGCTTCCGGCAAGCCCCACGGCAAGATACGGCTCCAGTTCCGGAAACTTTTCCCGGATCATCGGCCTTCCGAATTCCTCATAATACCGCTTTGCAAGCTCAAGTCCTTTCATCAGAACCGTCCTTTATTTCTCCTGATTTCTGCTGTAGATCCTGTCCGCTTCGCTCTGCAGATCCGCCGATGTAATAAACCAGCCGTAATATTTAAACGTCGGCGCGCACTTTTCGCAGACGAAGGCGTAGTATCCGTTCCTCGGGATCTCCGGATCCGCCAGCAGATCCTCGGCGGTTTGGAGATACTTTGCGATCTCTTCCTCTGCCGCCTCGATGCCCTTTGCCGCTTCCGCCGCGTTTGCCATGTTCAGGTATGTTATGGCCTGCTCGAGCTGCCCGTAAGGCTGCAGCTTCATCACTTCCAACGCTTTTTCGTAATTGGCGTAAGCCTCGTCAAATCTCTTTAGGTCTGCCAGCGCCAGCGCCATATTGTTGTACAGGCCGTCGAGGCGCGCGTCGCCGGCGTCCAGCACCTTTTCGTATATCTTCCGGGCTTCCTCAAAACGCTCCAGGGCGCGCTGCGGTTCCCCGAAACAGTCATAGACCGTTCCGGCGTTTACATAAGCCGTTCCGGCGGCTTCCGTCTCTCCGTTCCCGATCCCGGGGATCAGCGCCACCGCCTCGTCCGCGCTCGCGACAGCCCTTTCACGGTCGCCTTTTTTTCTGAAGACGCCCATCATCTCGTTGAGCACAAAAAACTCGCCGCGGATGTCGCCGCATTCCCGCGCCTCGCCAAGCCAGTATTCCAGATGCCTCGCGGCTCCGTCGTAATCTTTTTTATCTGTGTATGCGTCTAGCTTGTCCCGCACGCGCATTACAGGGATAGCCGATCCGTTCATAAGCGTTTCCTTTCGGGTATATTATAACTGAAAATCGCGGCGCGCTGCATAAAAAAGACCGGTCTTCTTCAGACCGGCCTTGACGCTTGATATTTCAGTTAAAGATATTTTCCGATAATTTTCTTTATCAGCGGCATCAGCTTTTTAAGAGCGCTCTCGCCGAGCTCCTTGTATTTGTCGAGATCGACTTCCTTCAGGGCGTCGAGCTCGCTGATGTGCCCGATCACGCCGGTCAGCGGGTTGTGGTTGAATATGAACAGCGCGACCCTGGACGACGAGAACATATTGCCGAGCGTGTCGAGCTTGAACAGATCCGCGACTGCCGGTATGAGCATTACCAGGACAAGCACGAAGATCGCTCCGGACGCGAAGCCTATCGCCGCGCCCGCGATGGAATCCGCAAGGCCTATCACATCGTCTTCATGGTGCTTTTTGCTGAACAGCAGCGTAATGGCGTAGTACGCAATTTTGACGAAAATAAGCCCGACTCCGAACGCTATCGCCCGCTCGGTATACTCATTGCCCGTAAACAGCAGGACGCGCACATAGACCGAGAGTCCCGTGGTCCATTTTGCCGCCAGCCAGATGGCCACGACCCAGCCGAAAGTTTTGATCAGAGACAATACAAAACCGCGGCGGTAGCCCACCCAGGTAAAAAGAGCTAATAATGCGATAAAGATTAAATCCAATAACATGATATATTATTGTACCAATGTCGCAATCCGATTGCAAGGCTTGCATTTTTATGATATTATTCACGGATGTGTAAGACTTTGCATGAAGACTTTATGAGAGAGGCTCTGACGGAGGCAAGAGCGGCTGCCGCGGCAGGGGAGGTCCCTGTAGGCGCGGTGGTGGTGCTTGAAGGAGAGATCGTCGGCAGGGGTCATAATACGACCGAGACCGAGCACGATCCTACCTGCCACGCCGAGATCAATGCCCTTCGCGACGCGTCAAAAAGGCTCGGAAGGCTTCGGCTGACCGGCTGCGACATGTACGTGACCTGCGAACCCTGCGCAATGTGCGCCGGAGCGATAGTTCTGGCCAGAGTGCAGCGGCTGTTCGTCGGAACGCCGGATCCAAAGGCCGGTGCCTGCGGAAGCCTCAGAAACATAGTCTGTGACGAACGTCTCAATCACCGGGTCGAGCTTACGACCGGTGTGCTTCAGGAAGAATGCGCCGCCGAGCTTAAAGATTTCTTCAGGGCTCTGCGCAGCAAATAGATTCGGAGGAATTAATAATGAAAAGAATTGCAGCTCTGCTCTGCGTGCTTATAGTGCTGATCCTTTCGTTCAGCAGCGCGGCTTTTGCGTCGGGCCTGTCCGTCGAGAGCATAAACCCGGCTGACGGATCTAAGGGATACCAGCCTCAGAACATGGCTATCAAGGTCCAGTTCAGCGAACAGATGAACGATTCCGCTGCCAACGCGTCCAAGTTCAGCGTTACCGACCCCGAAGGCAATGCGATCCCGTTCCAGCTTGTGCACAGCGAAAAGAAATATCCCAACGAGCTCTGGCTGGTGCTCAGCCAGGACCTCGCGCCCGATACCGAATACACTGTAACTGTACAGTCCGGCATCACATCCGCATCGGGATCGACCTTCGACGGCGAGCAGACCACGACATTCCGCACCAGAAACGTAAAGATCGACAGCTACATCAGCATGGGCTTTATGGTCGTCTTTATGGTATTCATGTTCACCGCAACCTCCAAGGCCGCTAAGAAGGCCGCTGAAAAGGCGGATCCCATAGCAGCCGAAAGGGCCGCCATCGCAAAGATGAACCCCTACAAGATGGCTAAGGAAAAGAACATCAGCGTAGAGGAAGCGCAGGCGATAATCAGCAAAGAAAAGGAAAAGCTCGCCAAAAAAATGGCCAAGGCTGAGGAAGAAGCACGCAAGCGCGAAGAAGCCAAGCGCGCCGAGATGGCCGCAATCGAGGCTGAACTCGACGCCCAGGAGGCTGCCGCCCGCCACGCCGCCAACTACCAGGTCAAGGGACCGCGCTCCATCACGGCTGCCGGCGGAACCGTTCCCCGCTCGGTGACCAAGAAGAACAAGGCAAAGCGCGAAGCCGCCGAAAAGGCCGCAAGAGCAAAGGCCAATCAGGGCAAGAAAAAGAAATAAAGGCGCAAAGCCGTTAAAAAACGCGGAGGCATAAGCTTCCGCGTTTTTAGTTTCTTTTTTAAGGCGGTCCGTCCTATCTGATCTCTTCGGCGGTCATCCTGAACGCCGCGGAGAGAAAGTCGCCGTATGAGGGGTAATTATCCTCGTCGTAATAGCAGTCGGAGATATTTTCGGTCAGTATATCCAGATCTTCGTCGCTGAGCATTTCTTCAGCATCGTCGCCGAGCCAGTAATAGGTCTCCGCGTTGTCGGCGTAGTTTTCGTACCAGGCAAGCACCAGATGGCTTTCGTACTCGTAACCGACTATCTGATCGTAAACATACTCTGCCACTTCGTCTATTTCGCTGTACCCGTCCGGATATTCGCTGAAGAAATAGATAAACGGCTTGACGCCTGTTTCCTGATAGAAATACTGAAGACCGGGCTTGATCTCCTTGGCGTCGATCTCGGCATAGAAACCGTCGTCGTAATAAAATCCGAGGTCCGGATTGACGGAAAAGCGTTCGGCGATGTTTTCCTCCGTGTTTTCCGTTATATGTTCGACAGCAGAAGAAAGATCCTGTTTCAGCATGCCTGCGTGCTTTATTATGCCCCGCACCGAGATAACGGCAAGGACCACACAGGCCACCAATATTATAAGGAACATTATCTTTGCGAGGTTCTCGTTTTTGGAGCCGGAGCGCTGCGGCGCGGAGTAATTGGCATACGTGTTCTGCGGTTCGGCATAATTATCGTATGTACTCTGCGGCGCGGAATACTCGTTCGGCGCGCTTTCCGGAGCGGTTTCGGGCGTTTCTTCGTAGTTGTATTCTGGATCCATGTCGGGCCTCCTTTGCATTCATTATATCATGGCCCGCCCGCGTTACAATCCTCTTGGAATAAGCGG